>CAYWBX010000043.1:5932-10893 GCA_964456015.1 uncultured Hyphomicrobiaceae bacterium
GCGGCCGCTGCGATGAGCGGCACCAGCAGCGCGGTGGCGTTGGTTCCGATCGACGGAAACGGGCCAA
The DNA here is from genome assembly GCA_964456015.1 of uncultured Hyphomicrobiaceae bacterium. GTDB lineage: Bacteria > Pseudomonadota > Alphaproteobacteria > Rhizobiales > Hyphomicrobiaceae. Next base: position 6,000 of record CAYWBX010000043.1, read on the forward strand.
AGCCTGTAATGAGGATGGCGGGACGACGCGAATGCATGGAAGAACGGCGTTGCTCCTCACGGACTGGAGGCTTCGGCACGACCGTCCGAGCCCGTCTCCGGCGGCATCGGCGAACGCTGCCAGTCGCAGATGATCTCATCGACGGCATGGGCCGGCGTCATGCGCCCATCCGCGACGGCGGCTTCGAGCGCGGCCAATCGCTCCGCAAGGCCCGGCGTCGCGAGCAGGATCTCCTTGAGACGCTCATGCAGCATCTCCCGCATGGCGGTCACTGCCTGCCGCCTGCGACGGTGATCCCATTCCCCGGTTTCGGTCATGATGCGGCGGTGCGCGAGGATATGGTTCCAGAGCACGTCGAGCCCGACGTTGTCGCGGCCGGAGATCGTGATCACCGGCGGCTGCCAGCCAGGCGAGGCCGGCGTCAGAATGTTCAGCGCGCCCTGGTACTCGGCGGCCGAGCGGGTGGCGCGCTCGACGTTGTCGCCGTCGGCCTTGTTGATGGCGATCATGTCGGCAAGTTCGATGACGCCCTTCTTGATCCCCTGCAGATCGTCGCCGCCGCCGGCCAGCAGCAGGACCAGGAAGAAATCGACCATCTCGGCGACCGCCGTCTCCGACTGGCCGACGCCCACGGTCTCGACGATGACGATGTCGAAACCGGCCGCCTCGACGAGGGCCATGGTCTCGCGGGTCCGCCGCGCCACGCCGCCGAGCGTCCCCGACGTCGGCGAGGGCCGGATGAAGGCGTGCGGCGACTGCGAGAGGCGCTGCATTCGGGTCTTGTCACCGAGGATCGAGCCGCCCGTGCGGCGCGATGTCGGATCGACGGCGAGGACCGCGACCCGGTGGCCGGCGGCGATGAGGTTGACGCCGAGCTGATCGATCGTGGTCGACTTGCCGACGCCGGGCACCCCGGTGATGCCGATGCGATGTGCGCGACCGGTCTCCGGCAACAGGCGCTCCAACAGCTGCCGGGCGAGCTGCTGGTCGTCCGGTCGGCTGCTTTCGATGAGCGTAATGGCTCGCGCAAGCACGCTGCGATCGCCGCGCCGGACCCCCTGGGCCAGCTCGTCGAGGCCGAGACGCTGCATGCTGCGGGGCGGCCCGGCATCGTCCGGTGAGCGGTCATGCATCATGGTGCGAGGATGCGGACGATTCCACTAGTCTGCAAGGGTTACCCGAAAAACTGCAAGCGCCGGGATGCAATTGAAGCAAGCGGCCGGACGGGCTTCAGCTCTCTTTCCGGCGCAGCGTTCGGGCGCGCGCGATCAGGTCTTCGAGGCCCGGTGTGAGCAGGAGCCGGGCGACCGCATCGGGTGTCACGAAACGGGCCTCGCGACTGTCGCTGCGCGCGACCGGTTCGCCCGCGCACCAGAGTCCATGGTAGACGGCGATCAGATAGTGCGCCGCAAGGCTCGCGTCCGGGCGGCGCAGGATGACGTCGTGGACATCAAGAAGGCCAGTGATGACGGCCTCGACCCCTGTCTCCTCACGCACTTCGCGTCGGGCGGCGTCGATGGCGCGTTCGCCGGGTTCGATGTGGCCCCCAGGCAGGCTCCAGTGTCCGGCAAATCCCCCTTTGGCGCGTTCGACGAGCAGCACGTCGTCGCCCCGAAAGATGACGGCGCTTGCCCCGCAGCGCGGCCATGACGGCGATGCTGCTGGCATTGGGGAGGCCGGCGCTTCGTCGTTTTGGGGCATGGCGGGCTGCATTTCGCATTGGTTAGTCTTAAGGCTTGGACGCGCGAGACGGCGTTGTCACCCGGGTGATCTGCGGCGCAACACGCTCCTCCCGCGAGAGCGGGCGAGGGGCCGCCCCCTGAAGGACAATCGCGGCGATGTGCACACGCTACTGCCTGACAGTATCGCCGGAAGCCGTGCGATGTCATTTCGCACTCCGCGAGGTGCACGAGTTTCCGCCGCGCTACAACATCGCCCCCGGCCAGCCTGTCGCGATCGTGCGCAGAGACCCCGATGGGGTTTGCCGGCTGGCTCTGGTGCGCTGGGGGCTGCTGCCGTCCTGGGTCAGAGATCCCGGAGCGTTCGGCGCGCTCCTCAACGCGCGGGCCGAGACGGCGGCGGAACGGTCTGCGTTCCGAGGGGCGCTGCGCCATCGCCGCTGCCTCGTGCCGGCCACCGGCTTCTACGCCTGGACGGGACCGCGATCGGCCAGGCGGCCACACCTCATTCGGCCGGCCGCTGGCGGTCTCCTGGCCTTCGCCGGGCTGTGGGAGCACTGGATCGGCGCCGACGGCAGCGAACTCGAGACCATGGCGATCCTGACGGTGGCGGCGCATGGCGCCGTCGCAGGGCATCACGATCGCATGCCGCTCGTCGCGCGCGCGGCGGACTACGCGCGTTGGCTCGACTGCCGCAGTGGTTCGGCCGCGGCGATCGCGGACATCCTGGCGGGAAGCGGGCCCGGAGCGCCTCACCTCGTCATCAAACGGGTCTCGCACATGGTTAACGATCCGCAGGCCGAGGGCGCTGGTCTTTGGCAGGCGGCAGACGAGGAGCCGGCATGACGGCCCGCGCACGTGCTGCGCCGCCGCCGCGTGCGCCGGTTGTCATTCGATCAACGTCGCAACGGCCGCGAAATTGACGACGACGGTGCCCAGGCTCAACGTGTTGCGCCGTGCTCCGCCCTCGGCCTATGACCGGTCCCGGTCGCGATCGCGCTGGCTGGGGCGTGCGTGCGGCGCGAACTGGGGGTGTGTTCGAAGGGCATGGGGTGCTCGGCGTCCGCTGAGAGCGCCCGGACGAGGCACGGCCCCGGGGAATGACCGGTGGTAGGTGGTGAGGAGTTACCCCGATGCAGTACAAGGGCGATGATCTCGACCTGCGAGTGCCCCAGGGCCGCCAGCCACGCGACGTCCCGGCGGCCGCCGATGTCGACGTCGGCGCTGGAACCGCGCGCTGGCCGCGCGCCTCGGCCTACGGATCCGCTCCGGACCCGGTCTGGGTCGACGAGGTGCTGCTCGCCTGCTGCAACTACGCCTACGACATCGCCACCCTCAACGGCGCGGCGGAAGTGGGGCTCGAGCACCTCGTCAACGCAATGTCGCGGGTCGAGCCTGCGGCGCGCATCCTCGAGGCGCGCGGTGTGCGCGATGCCCAGTTGCGCCGGGAAAGCGGCGCGCTGATCGCAAGCGAAATCGCGGTGAGCGCGACCGCGGAACGTGTGGCGCCCCGGCGCGGACCGGATTTCGAGGACGTCCTGCGAAAGGCGGCCGAGCAGGCCGGACGCCGGGGTGCCGCGGCGACCGTCGAGGACGTTCTCTGGGTGATGCTCAACTACGCGCGCGACCTGCCGAGCGTGCTGCTGCTGCGTCGGCTCACTCCGGACTGGCAGCGCCTCGACTGGCCTCGCCCGCGCGAGTCGGCGGTGCCAGCCGCCGAGCCGCGTGCTGCCCTCTCGGCGTCGGCCGGCTTCGACGGGGTTGCCGGGCGCATCGCCCAGATCGAAGACTCCGTGCGCCTCATTCACGCCGATCTCGCGGCCGAGCGACGGATCCTGGCCGACCTCATTCGCGATACGCAGCGCGACATCGCCGCCCAGCGGAACGAGACCGCCGCGTTGCGCACGGAGGTCGGCGAGCGCACCGAGGCCCTCGAGCGCACCCTGCAAGCCCGCAACGAAGGCGTGCGCCTGACGGTGCAACTTTCGGATCGGGTGCAGAACCTTGAAAAGGCCGTGCATGCCGGGCTCGGCGAGGGCGCGCGCAATTGGTCGGCGCTCGGCCAGCGCCTGCAGGCGATCGAAGCCAAGATCGAGGCCCGGCCGGACAGTGCCGACATCGCGCCCCTCATCGACCGGTTCGGCGAGATCGAGCAGACCATCTCCGGCAGGATCGAAGCTTCCGCGCGCGTCTGGAACGGCTTTGCCGAGCGTCTCCAGGCCCTGGAGCGCCTTGTCGAGGCCGGCTCGGGCGCTGCCGCAACCGCGGTTGTGGAACGGCTGGCGACGCTCGAGACGGCGCTCAGCGCGCGGGCGGCCGCCGCCGAGGCCGAGACCCCGTCCGCTCTCACAGAGCGCCTGGCGGGCCTCGAGCGCGCCGTTCGTGCTGGCTTCGGTCACGCGGTCGAACAGACGTCCGCACTGGAAGACCGGCTCGAAGCTCTCGAGCGCAAGCTCGCAGCGGTGCAGCCTGCAATGGACCAGAGCGAGGCGGCGCTGCTGCTTGACGAACGGCTGCTGTCGATCGAGCGGATGCTGCGCGACGGCGTGGCGGAGCTGGCTGCCGCCCGAGCCCCGGGGACCGCCGAGACGATGGCTGCTACGGCGGAGATGTTGGCGGCTCGCATCGGGAGTATCGAGCAGCGGCTCGCGGCGCTGTCCGAGGCCGGCGACGCGGCGGCGCGCGGCCGCGACGGCGAGGTGAAGGAGTTGCACGCGGCGATCATGCGGCTGGGCGAGACGCAGGTGACGCTCGCTTCGGCTATCGCCGACTGGCGGCATGAGGCGCACAACGATTTCGCGGCCGTCAACGCCCGGATCGATCGATTGGCCGCGCCCGTTCCGCAGGGTTCGGCGCGCAGCAGCGATCCGACCGAGACGGAGAGCCGGGCGGCAAGCCCTCAATCGCCCGTTCGGTCCGATCCCGCCGCCAAGCCCGTGATGGATGTGCGGATCGCATCCGCAGCCGCGGCGACGCCCGGCTCTGCGGCCGGCAGCACGCGAGGCGGCGGCTTCTGGTGGTGGCTCTTTGGCACCTCGAATGTCCGCAGAGCCAACCGTGAGGCCGCAATTCGCTGGCAGACGATGCGCGAGCGGCTGCGGGGTGGTCCGCCGAACGGCTGAACCGATCATCGGAAGGCTCCATGGCTTGCAGCTTCCGGGCGTTCGCGCAATTCTCCCCGCCATGACCGGATTCGATCATCACGTAGCGGCTCG
>CAYWBX010000044.1:0-10846 GCA_964456015.1 uncultured Hyphomicrobiaceae bacterium
GGGGACGCGAGAGCCGAGGCACTCGAGCGGGCCTCCGACCTCCTCGAGCGCAATCGCGCGCGCCTGCTTGCGGCCATCATCCGCGAGGCCGGCAAAACGCTCGAGGCGGCCCATGCCGAGGTGCGGGAGGCCGTCGACTTTCTGCGCTACTATGCGCGCGAGGCGCGCCGGCACTTCGCGGCGTCAATCGTGCTGCCGGGGCCGACGGGAGAGCGCAACACGCTGGCGCTGCGGGCGCGCGGCGTAGTGGCCTGCATCTCGCCCTGGAATTTCCCGCTTGCCATCTTCACCGGTCAGGTCGCCGCGGCTCTGGCGGCCGGCAATGCGGTCGTAGCGAAGCCGGCGGAGCAGACCCCGATCAGCGCATTTCTCGCCGTCGAGTTTCTGCATTCTGCCGGCGTGCCGGTCGAGATCCTGCAACTGCTTCCGGGTGACGGGCGGATCGGCGCGGCGTTGGTGCGCGACCCGCGCGTGGCCGCAGTAGCCTTTACCGGCTCCAACGAGACGGCGGCCCGCATCCAGGCAGCGCTTGTCGCGCGCGGCGGGCCGATCGTGCCGTTCATCGCCGAGACCGGCGGCATCAACGCCATGATCGCGGATTCGAGCGCGCTGCCGGAGCAGATCGTTCGCGACGCGGTGCGCTCGGCCTTCGATTCCGCCGGCCAGCGCTGCTCGGCGGCGCGGCTACTGTTCATCCAGAGCGATATCGCCGACCGCACGCTCGAGATGCTCGCCGGCGCGGTCGAGGCGCTCGATCTCGGCGATCCGCTCGACTATGCCACGGACATCGGCCCGGTGATCGATCAGGCGGCCCAGGACGATCTCGAGGCGCACAAGGTGCGCATGCTGCGTACGGCCCGACGCATCGTCGACCTGGCTTTGCCAGAGACGTGCCGACACGGCACCTACGTGACGCCGGCGGTGTTCGAGATCGACCGGCCGGGCGCACTTGCGCGCGAGGTGTTCGGGCCGATCCTGCACGTCGTGCGCTTCGATGGCGGCCACCTGGATAAGGTGATCGAGTCGATCAACGCGATGGGCTACGGGCTCACGCTCGGGCTGCACAGCCGGATCGCCGCCGTTGCCGATTACGTCGAGGAGCATGCCCGCGTCGGCAACCTCTACGTCAACCGAAATCAGATCGGCGCCGTCGTCGGCGTGCAGCCGTTCGGCGGCGAAGGTCTGTCTGGAACGGGTCCCAAGGCCGGCGGCCCGCACTACATGATCCGGCTCGCGACCGAGCGCGTGCGCTCGACGGACATCACCGCGACGGGCGGAAATGTCGAACTGCTTGGAGGCAGACGCTGAGGCGGCCCGTCATGCAGGAAAGCGCCACGCCTTCGCTCGCGTCGCGAGGCGCCCGACGGGCGCCGGGCGCCTTCGCGCAAACGCTCGCGCACCGGCTGCTTGCGGGCCGTCGCCGCTCCCGCTCGAGAGCGCCGTCTAGGGCCCCCGGCGCGCCCGGGCGGTTGGTCTTGCCGGCGGCTCATCTTTGGGCGCGAAGCCGTTGTGACGATGCGCCGGCAGATCAATAGCAGTACTGCTCGAGCGTCCAGCCTTTGACCCGACAGCCCCTGCTGTCACAGACGCGGTTCGGGGTTCGTCGGTAGTCGCAATAACTCTGGCGCGGGCCAATGCCATAGAACCCGGAATAGCCGCGCTCAGGCGATTTCAGGTGGTATTGCTTGTAGTAGGTGTAGCCGTCTGCGCGCCGGTGCGCCGGGAAGGGAACCTCGATCTGCGCCTCTGCGGTGGTTGGGGCGAGTGCGAGCGCACAGAGAAGCGTCGCCACAGACCGCCAGAAAGACGCTCGCTCAGCTAGCCAATGCATCATGGTCCTCCCTTGCGGGCCTGGCGTCGCCAGCCCGTCACCGGTCGAAGTCGACCGCGGTCGTATTGCCGCCGCAGACAAGAACGGCGACGCGCTCTCCCTTCGACGGCATATAGGCGCGCGATGTCATTGCTGCGAGGGCTGCGGCGCCGCCGGGCTCTGCGACAAGGCGCAGCCGGTCCCAGAGCAGGCGCTGGGCTTGACGGATTGCGTCGTCGGTAACCAGCACAACCCGCTCGACATGCCGTTGTGCAATGGGGAACATGAGGCGGCCGACCTGCAGCGGCGCGAGTGAGTCTGCCGCAATGCCCCCTTGCGGCGCATCGACGGGACGGCCGGCCGCCATGGCCATGTGCAGCGAGGGCGCAGCTTCCGGCTCGACGGCGATGATGCGCACGCGGTCGCCGATCGCCGCCGCGATGCCGCCGATCAATCCGCCGCCGCCAACCGCCACAAGCAGCGTGTCGATCCGCGACGTCTGGTCGAGGATTTCGAGGCCCAGCGTACCCTGGCCGAGCAGCGTTGCCGCCTGGTCGTAGGCATGGATCGAGCGCGCGCCGGATGCGGCGCAATAGGCTTCGCAGCGCGCGAGTGCGTCGACATAGCGATCGCCGTCGACGACGAGACGGGCACCGTAACTTCGAATACGCGCAATCTTCGCCGGCGATGAGATCGTTGGCACGAAGATTGAGGCCTGATGTCCGAGTGCGCGGGCGGCATAGGCGACGGCCGCGCCATGGTTACCGCCGGAGGCCGCGGCGACGCCCGCTGCGGGGACCGGCTCGAGGAGGAGGCTTGCAAAGGCGCCGCGGACCTTGAACGAACCCGAGTGCTGCAGGAGCTCGAGCTTCAGCGCCAGCGGGCCTGACGGCAGATCGAGTTCGGCTGCATCGAGCTCGAGCAGAGGGGTGCGGCGCACGTATGGCAGGATCAGCGCCGAGGTGGCTCTGATGGCCGCTTCGCTGATATGCGCCTCAGTCATGCTCGCCACCCTCGACGTTGCCGTTCAGCAGAAAATCGTACGCGGCCGGCGGCTGGATGCTAGCCTTCGGGGTGCGACACGGACAATCCGGGGCATCGAGCACCATCTAGGGAGTCCATCCATGCCTGTTGCACGTTGGTTGGCCACCGGCCTCGTCGCCGGCGCCATGTCAATAGCAGTTGCCGGCAGCGTTCCGGCGCAAACACCAATCAAGGTCAAGTTCTCCTCGGCGTTTCCACAGTCGACACTCATTTACGACAACTTCAAATGGTGGGCTGACCGGGTCAAGGTCGTCTCAGGCGGCCGGCTCGAAATAGAAGTGTCGCCGCCGGGTTCGATCGTTCCGGCATTCGAGGTGCTCGACGCCACGCACAAGAAGGTGCTCGACGGAGCACACTCGGGGGCCGCCTACTGGGTCGGCAAGAACCGAGCTGCCGCCCTCTTCGGGGTGACACCCGGCGGGCCGTTCGGCATGGACATGTACGATTATCTCGGCTGGCTCAACGACGGCGGCGGCATCGAGCTTTATCACGAGTTCTACAACAAGGTTCTGCAGCGCGACATCGTCGTCTTCCCGATGACGTCGGTCTCGAACCAGGTGCTCGGCTGGTTCAAGACGCCGGTCAAGAGCTGGGAGGATCTCAAGGGACGCAAGTGCCGGCAGACAGGGCTCACGGCCGAAGTGTTCCAGAAGGCCGGGATGGCGACGGTCAACATGCCCGGCGGCGAGATCGTCCCGGCTGCCGAGCGTGGAGCGATCGAGTGTGGCGAGTGGGTCGGGCCGGCCGAGGACATGAAGATTGGCTTTCATCTCGTCTGGAAGCACTTCTACATGCCGTCGGTACACGAGCCCGCAACCGTGCTCGAGATGTTCGTCAACGGCGATGTCTGGCGCAAGCTTCCGCCCGATCTCCAGGAGATGATGAAGACGGCCGCCAACGACGCGACGCTTCGCTCGGCGCAGATCCTCAACAAGGAGAACGCGGCCGCACTCAAGGAGCTCACCGAGAAGCACGGCGTCAAGGTCGAGCGTACGCCCGACGACATTCTGAAGAAGATCCTCGAGACGTGGGACGAAATCGCAAAGGCCGAAATTGAAAAGAACCCCTTCTTCAAGAAGGTCTACGACAGTCAGCGCGCGTATGCTGCGCAGGTGGTGCCGGCGCGGCGCGCGGTCTATCCGAACTACGATTTCGCCGCCGATCACTACTGGCCGCGCAAACCGTGATGCCGCCTGCCGCATGGCAGGGTCCCGATCGCCTCACTCTCCAGCGGGAGCACTGGCTGCTAGCGTGAGCCTCCGCCGAACGGTTCGGCGCGCAGAAACACAAACCCGAACGGGAGTGAACGAATGCGAATGAGGACTTGGCTCGCGGCAGGGATCGCGGTTGGAACGCTCCTGGCCGCGAGCGCCCTGGACGCTCGCGCCCAGTCGCCACAGAAGCTCAGGTTCCAGGCAAGCTTTCCGGCCTCGAGCTACAGCTTCGAGAATTTCAGGTGGTGGTCGGAGCGGGTCAAACTCATGACGGGCGGGCGCCTCGAGATCGAAGTCCTCCCCGCGGGGACGCTTGTGCCCGCCTTCGAGGTGCTCGATGCCACGCACAAGCAGGTGATCGACGGCGGACACACTGCGGCTGCTTACTGGGTCGGAAAGCACCGGGCGGCGGCGCTCTTCGGCCCCTCGCCAGGCGGCCCCTTCGGTATGGACATCGTCGACCTCTACGGCTGGCTCTATGAAGGGGACGGCCTCGCGCTCTGGAAAGAGCTCTATCAGGTCGAGCTCAAGCGCAACGTCATCCCGATCCCGATGACGGCCGTCAACAATCAGGTGCTCGGCTGGTTCAAGACGCCGGTCAAAAGCTGGGAGGACCTGAAGGGCCGCAAGTGCCGGCAGACGGGACTTACGGCCGAGGTGTTCGCCAAGGCCGGGCTGTCGCCGGTCAACATGCCGGGCGGCGAGATCGTCCCGGCGGGTGAGCGCGGCGTCATCGAGTGCGGCGAGTGGGTCGGACCTGCCGAGGACATGAAGATCGGCTTCCACACCGTCTGGAAGCACTTCTACATGCCTTCGACGCACGAGCCGGCGACGGTGCTCGAGCTGCTCGTCAACGCCGACGTATACAACAAGCTTTCGCCGGACATCCGGGCAATTCTCGAGACGGCGGCCTACGAGGCAACTTACCGGCACTTCGCGTTTCTTAATCGGCTCAATGGCGAGGCGATCGAGGAGCTGACGACCAAGCACGGCGTCAAGATTGAGCGCACCCCTGACGACATTCTGAAGAAGATCCTGATCGCCTGGGACGAGATCGCGGCGGCGGAATCGGCCAAGAACCCCTTCTTCAAGAAAGTGTATGACAGCCAACGCGCCTACGCCGCGAAAGTCGTGCCGGCGCGGCGCGCCGTGCAGCCCAACTACGACTTCGGCGCCAATCACTACTGGCCCGAGAAGAAATAGCGGTAGGGCGAGCGCCAGACGATGCGGGACGGGGGCCTTCGCGCTCCCGTTTCCCTTGCCGCCGCCATCCCGCTGACGTGGGGTCGTCGCTGACTTCTTCGCCAGCGCTGCTGCGCCGTGGTAGTCTCCCGATCAGCGCCACCCTCGAATGGCGGCGCGCGATAAGTCCAAAGGGAGACGACCCATGTGGAAGGCACGGTGGTTTGCTGCCGGTGCGGCAGCGTTTCTGTTTTCACTCCCGCTCTCGGTCGAGGCGCAGCAGACGCAGAAGATGCGTGTGCAGGCAAGCTTCCCGCCGACAAGCGTCGCGATGGACGGCTTCCGGCTCTGGGCCGAGCGCGTCAAGGTCATGTCCAACGGTCGCCTCGACATCGAGGGCCTTGCCGCGGGCACCGTCGTGCCTGCCTTCGAGGTGCTCGATGCCGTCCACAAGAACGTGGTCGATGGCGGCTACTCGGCGTCCGCCTACTGGGTCGGCAAGCATCGCGCGGCGGGTCTTTTCGGCGCGACGCCCGGCGGGCCGCTCGGCATGGACGAGCTCGATTTCTACGGGTGGCTGCACACGGGCGGTGGCCTTGAGCTTTATCACGAGCTCTATCAGAAGGAGCTGAAGCGGGATGTGACCGTCATTCCGCTGGCCTGGGTCGGCAATCAGGTCTTCGGGTGGTACGCCAAGCCGATCAAGAACTGGGACGACCTCAAGGGACGCAAATGCCGCCAAACCGGCATCTTTGCCGAGGTGATCGCGAAGTCGGGGATGAGCGTCGTCAATATGCCGGGTGGCGAGATCGTGCCGGCCGCCGAGCGTGGCGTCATCGAGTGCGCCGAATGGGCAAGCCCCGTCGACGACATGAAAATCGGCTTCCACACCGTCTGGAAGCACTACTACATGCCGTCGGTGCATGAACCGTCGCCGATCCTGGAGCTTCTGTTCAATCTCGAAGTTTGGAAGAAGCTTGGGCCCGATCTGCAACAGATCATGAAGACGGCGGCGTTCGAGGCGACGATCATGCAGCGCCTCAACACCAACCTCTGGAACCACGACGCCATGCACGAGCTTACGACGAAGCATGGCGTCACGATCCATCGCACGCCCGACGACATCCTCAAGAAAATCCTTGAAACCTGGGACAAGCTTGCCGAGGAGGAAGCCGCGAAGAATCCCTTCTTCAAGAAAGTCTACGAAAGCCAGAAGGCCTATGCCGGAAAAGTCGTGCGCGTGCGCACGACCGCCTATCCCGACTATAACTTCGCGGCGCGGCATTACTGGGGGGACAAGAAGTAGGCCGATGCGAACCGGCGGCGCAGGAGGACGGGGGCGGTGGTGCCCCCGTTTTTTTGCTGCGCGACGGATCTTGCCCGCTTGGGCAGCGCGCATCCTATGTCCGCCGATGTCCGGCGCGTGTTAGCCTCCGGTTCAGCCCCACCGTCGAATGGCGGGGCGCAATGACCATCAAGGGAGGTATCGCATGTGGACGAAGCGGGTGCTCGCCGCCGGCATCGCCGTGCTGGTGATCGCAAGCACAGCCAATGTCGCCGCGGCGCAGGGCGCCCAGAAGCTGCGCTTCCAGGCCAGCTTCCCGGGCTCCAGTACATTCATGGATACGTTCAAGTACTGGACGGAACGCGTGAAAACCATGTCGGGCGGCCGCCTGGACGTCGAGGCGCTTCCCGCCGGCACGCTCGTTCCGGCCTTTGAGGTTCTCGATGCCGTGCACAAGCGCGTGATCGACGGGGGCCATACGGCGGCGGCCTACTGGGTCGGCAAGAACCGGGCGGCGACGCTCTTCGGTCCGACGCCGGGCGGTCCTTTCGGCTTCGACATCCTCGACTATCAGGGCTGGCTCTTTCACGGCGGTGGTCTCGAGCTTTACCGCGAGTTCTACCAGACTGTGCTGCAACGCAACGTCGAGCCTCTTCCGCTCGGCACCGTCGCCAATCAGGCGCTCGGCTGGTTCAAGACGCCGGTGAAGAGCTGGGAGGACCTCAAAGGGCGCAAGTGCCGCGAAACGGGCCTTACCGCCGAGGTCTACAACAAGTCGGGAATGGCGGTGGTCAATATGCCGGGCGGTGAGATCGTGCCGGCGGGCGAGCGCGGGGTCATCGAGTGCGCCGAGTGGGTCGGTCCGGCCGAGGACATGAAGCTCGGGCTGCACACGGTCTGGAAGTACCTCTACATGCCGGCAACGCACGAGCCGGCGACCTCGATCGAGCTCCTCATCAACGGTGACCTCTGGAAGAGCCTGGCGCCCGATCTCAAGGCGATCATCGAGGCCGCCACCTGGGAAGCCACCTTCAAGAACGAGATGCTGTTGCACAAGCTCAACGCCGCTGCACTCAAGGAGCTGCGAGAGAAGCACAACGTCAAGATCGAGCGCACGCCGGACGACATCCTGAGAAAGACCCTTGAGGCCTGGGATGCGATCGCCAAGGCGGAAGAGGAGAGGAATCCCTTCTTCAAGAAGGTCTACGACAGCCAGCGCGCCTACGCGGCGCAGGTGGTGCCGGCGCGGCGCGCCATTGCGCTCGACTACAGCTGGGGTGCCAACTACTACTGGCCGGAGAAAAAGTAAGGCAGCGCCTTGCTGTCGGTTGAGGGGAGGCGGCGGGAGGAGCTGCCGTGCTTGCTCCCTCCGGTTCAGGAATCCGCTCGCGCTTGCGGGGCGGCGATAGAATTGCGGCGCGCGGCAGCGGCCGGCTGCCGACGCCCGTGTGCGACAGCGTGACGGAAAGGCGTGTGAGAGGATCGGCGATGAGCAAGGTGGCACTGGTGACGGCAGCCGGACGTGGTATCGGGGCAGGCATTGCGCGCAGACTTGCCGCCGACGGGTATCGGCTGGGGCTCCTGTCGCCCGGCGAGACGGTTGAACCGCTTGCGCGGGAGCTCGGCGGCTTCGCCGTCCGCGGCTCCGTCACCGAGCCAGACGATCTTAAGCACCTCGTCGCCGGGGCACTCGAGCGCCATGGAAGAATCGACTCGGTCGTCATCAATGTCGGTCACCCGCCCAAGGGGCCGCTGCTCGAAATACCCGATGCGGACTGGCACCTGGGCCTGGACGTCACCTTGTTGTCCGTGGTGCGTCTCGCCCGACTGGTGACCCCCATCATGCAAAAGCAAGGCGGCGGTGCCTTCGTCGCCATTTCCTCGGCCTGGGCGTTCGAGCCGTCGAAAGATTTTCCCATGACCACGCTCCGCGCCGCGCTTGGTGCCTGGGTCAAGCTCTACGCCGATCTTCATGCCGCCCAGAACATCCGGATGAATGCTGTTCTCCCCGGCTTCATCGACAGCTTGCCGGAGAAGCCTGAGCGGCGTGCCGCCATTCCCGCCGGCCGCTATGGCGAAGTGCGTGAAATCGCCGATACCGTCGCGTTTCTGCTATCGGATGGGGCCTCCTACATTACGGGACAGAACATCAAGGTCGATGGCGGGCTCATGCGCGGGATCGGCTGAGGCGGTCCGGGCCCACGGCTTGGCCGCCATGTCCGACGCGGGGCTTGCGCGGCACCGCTCAGGGATGTCATTCTTGTCGCAGTTCCGAGGGGGGCCGGCAGGTGCCGGCTGAGACCAACCCGAACCCGGGTGGCCACCCTTAGAACCTGATCCGGGTCATGCCGGCGAAGGGACGGGAATGGCAAGGCCAACCTCACATCTCACCCTGCAGTCTGGTCCGTCGTCGCAGCGCAGAGTGCATCCTGTGCGGCAAGAGGCGTACGGGCATGTGCCATGGACCGCCGCCCTCTCCTTGCCGGGCGAGGTTTCGGGTTTGCGGGCCGTCCCCGCGGCCGGCTGTTGCTGAGGAGGGTGCAACCCGTGCCAAGACAGCCAAGCATCGTCCGCAAGCGCCGCGAGGACCTGCCGCTCAAAGGGCTCAATGTGCTCATTGTCGATGATAACGCGACGACGGCCCGGCTCTTGCGCTCGCGCATCGAGGACCGCGGCGCGCAAAACGTCGACATCGCGGAGACCGAGGACGAGGCGCTCGATGTGCTCGGCAACGTGCCGCGGCCGGTGGCGCTCGCCATGATGGATACGCTCACCGGCGGGGCCGCCTGCGCGAGCGTGCTCGGCATTCTCGTCAAGCACGATGCGCGTATCGCCGTGACCCTGCACGGTCGCCATCCGCCACAGCAATTTTCCGCGCCGCAGACTCTCATCGGCGCGGCTGCCTTCACGCACATCGGATCGCCCGAGAAGGTGGTCAGCGTTGCCGAGGACGTGATTGCGGCCGATCTCACCGTTCACCGCATCCTGGATGAGCGGATCGTCCCGCGCACGCTGGATCGGCAGTCGGCCATGGCCATTTATGGCGCCCCGCCGGGGGACCAATTTCCGACGACGCTACAGCCGTGAGCGCGCCCGGGCCCAGGAGCGAGGACCGTCCGTTGAAGCTTGCCGAGTACAACGCCTTCTGCCGTTCGCTGCCGCACGCTAGCCATGTCGTGCAGTGGGGCGGCGCGCAGGTGTGGAAGGTCGGTGGAATGGTATTTGCGATCGCCTGGCATGAGGAGAGCGCGGGGGCCGACGCGCCGCTTCTCGTCACCTTCAAGTGCTCGCCGTTGAGCTTCGATATGCTGCGCGAGATGCCCGGGCTCAGGCCTGCACCCTACCTCGCCTCGCGCGGGCTCACCTGGATCCAGCGAACGAGCCCGGCTACGCTCGACGACGCGGGCCTGTGCGCCTATCTTGCGCAAAGCCATCAAATCGTCGCCGCGGGCTTGCCGCGACGCATGCGAACGGCGCTTGGCCTTGCCGCGGCCATGGCGGCGCCAGAACGATCTCGAACGACCCGAACTTCGACCCCACGAGCTGGCCGAGGAGAGCCAAGATGAACAAGATTACGCGCAAGAAGGACCTCAAGGTGCCCGTGGTGACGACCGGGCCGATCGGCGGGTCGCGAAAGGTTTATTCGAGCCCGGAGGGCTTCCCGGACATCCGCGTTCCGTTCCGAGAGATCGCGCTCAGCAAGGAGGCCAATGAGCCGCCATTCCGGGTCTACGATTCCTCGGGGCCTTACACCGACAACGATGTCCGGATCGACGTCGAGCAGGGACTGCCACGGCACCGCGAGGCGTGGGTTCGTGAGCGCGGCGGCGTCGAGCCGTACGCAGGCCGCGCGGTGCGGCCCGAAGACAACGGCAACGTCAAGGGCCGCCATCTCGCGCGTGACTTCCCCAACAAGTCGCCGCCCCTTCGCGGTCTCGACGGCAAGCCCGTGACGCAGCTCGAATTCGCCCGCGCCGGCATCATCACTAAGGAGATGCGCTACGTCGCACATCGCGAGAATCTGGGCCGTGCCAAGGCGCTCGCCCGCGCCCGCGCCGCGCTCAAGGACGGCGAGAGCTTCGGCGCCAGCATCCCGGAGCACGTGACGCCCGAATTCGTGCGCGACGAGATCGCGCGCGGCCGCGCCATCATTCCGGCGAACATCAATCACGCCGAGCTCGAGCCGATGATCATCGGCCGCAATTTCCTCGTGAAGATCAACGCCAACATCGGCAATTCGGCGGTCACCTCCTCGGTCGAGGAGGAGGTGGACAAGATGGTGTGGGCGATCCGCTGGGGCGCCGACACGGT
>CAYWBX010000045.1:0-2070 GCA_964456015.1 uncultured Hyphomicrobiaceae bacterium
GCGAAGGGCAGGAGGAGTTGCCGCTCGGGGATGGGGCGGAGGCGGCGGATGACGGGGGAACGACTACAGCGTCGGCCGCCGCGGACGGGGACACGCCCTCGAGGTCCTGACCCGCGCCGGCGGGGATTCGGGCTCGATGACCCCGTCAAATCCGGGCTGAGGCCGCCGGAAGCGGGCTCGGCGGCAGCGTGAGGTTGGTCTCAACGACGGAAGGCCCGGCGCGGGACCGGGCCTTCAAGGGTCATTTCCCTAGTGTCTCGTTACGGGGCCTGCGTCTGGAGCGTGCCGAAAATGCCGTCCGAGCGGGGGGCCGTCTCATTGATCTGCTCAAACACCGAGCGCGGCGCCGTGTCCCGGATGT
This sequence comes from uncultured Hyphomicrobiaceae bacterium, assembly GCA_964456015.1. GTDB lineage: Bacteria > Pseudomonadota > Alphaproteobacteria > Rhizobiales > Hyphomicrobiaceae. The sequence goes on from CAYWBX010000045.1 coordinate 362, forward strand.
CATCGAACACCGAGCGCGGGGCGGTCTCGTTGATCTCCTCGAACACGGAGCGCGGTGCGCTGTCCCGGATGTCGTCGAACACCGTGCGGGCCGAGGCGGCGCCCGCCAGGAGGCCGAGGGCGAGCAAGCTCGTAAGTGCGGTCTTCATGGTCATCTCCTTCTTTGCTTTCGGGATTTGACGGGCGAACCCCGTCGCTGGTGCTTGGCTCAAGGATCATCTTGGTGCGCTACTATTCTGTAGCGTTGATGGCCTCCATATGCGCCGTCGCGAGGGTGTGTTCAATTCACATCCGATCACAGTTTCGGGAGAACTCTCGTCTTTCTCATTGGTTCATCACGTTTGAAAATTGCGCTCTGCTCGGCGCGGCGGGGCTTGCAGCGGCCGGGCGGCATGGCCAATTCAGATACTGATCAGTATTGGAGTCGACCGTGGAACGCGCCGGAAAGCGAGAAGAGCTGATCGAAGCCGCCATCAGGCTGTTCAACCGGCACGGCTTTCATGCCACCGGGGTGGACCGTCTCATGCAGGAGACCGGCATCGCCAAGACCACGCTCTATCGCCATTTCCCGTCCAAGGACGCCCTGATCGTTGCCGTGCTCGAGCGGCTCGACGAGGATGCCCGGGCCGAGATGCGGGAGTTCGTCGAGACGGCGACCGATGACCCGAAGGGCCGCATTCTGGCGACGTTCGACTTGCTTGCCCGGTGGATCGAAGATCCGGACTTCAAGGGGTGCCCGTTCATTGCCGCGGCCGGAGAGTTCGGAGGCGCTGGCCTCAATCCGGTGCTTGCACAGGTCCGCCTGCACAAGCGGCTCTATCTTGCGTTTTTCGAGGAACTGGTGCGTGCCGCCCGGCTTGCTGAGCCGGAACGCGTCGCCGCGCAACTCGTCATGCTGCACGAGGGGGCGATCGCCTGCGCCCTCGCTCTAGGTCCGCGCGACTTCGCTCAGGCGGCGAAAGCGGCCGCCGCCCGGCTGCTTGCGGGAGCACGGTCGACAGACGACTGAGCGCGTCGGCGCATCCCGTCGCGCTCGCGTGGTGCGCCGTCAGTGCTTGGCGGGCACCACGCCGAAGTCGATGACGCTGCGGATCACCCGGCCCGCCTTCATGTTGGCGAAGCCCTCGTTGATCTGTTCGAGCTTGATGTGCGCCGAGACGAAGTCGTCGAGATGCAGCTTGCCGCGACGGTAGAAGTCCATCAGCCGGGGCATGTCGATGCGGAACCGGTTCGAGCCCATGGACGATCCCTGGATCCGCTTCTCGCGCAGGAAATCATAGCCGTGCAGCTCGATGTTCATGCCGAACGGGACCATGCCGACGATGGTCGCAGTGCCGCCGTAGCGCAGCATCTTGAAGGATTGCTCCGCGGTCTGCTTGAGGCCGAGGCATTCGATGGCGTGATGCACACCGTCCGACGGCTTGCCGCCGAGCGCCGCCCGGATCTGCTCGACCGGGTCGCCGTTCGCCGGATTGATGAGATCGGTGGCGCCGATCTTGGCGGCCATCTGCAGCTTCGCCGGGTTGGTGTCGACGGCGAAGATGCGGCCGGCCCCGGCGATCGCCGCTCCGTTGACCGCCGCCATGCCGACGCCGCCGCAGCCGATGACGGCAACCGTCTCGCCCGGGGCAACCTTGGCCGTGTTGACCGCCGCGCCGAAGCCCGTGATGACGCCGCAGCCGATGAGCGCCGCCCGATCGAGGGGAAAGT
>CAYWBX010000045.1:2080-10798 GCA_964456015.1 uncultured Hyphomicrobiaceae bacterium
GTCGATCTTCACCATCGCGTTCTCGTGCACGAGCATCATCTCGGCGTGCGATGAGAGGTTGGTGAACGTGTTGACATGCTTGCCGTTCATCGAGAGGCGCTTGACCTGACCCGGCAGCGTCTTCACCTCGGTATCGAGGCAGAGGACGGGGCGGCCCGAGTTGCAGTTCTCGCAAGTGCCGCAGAAGACCGATAGACACGTGATGACGTGATCGCCCTTCTGCACGTAGCGGACTTCGGAGCCGACCTCTTCGACGACGCCGGCCGCCTCGTGCCCCAGCACCACGGGCAGAGGGTGCGGATAGAGGCCCTCGATGAAATGCAGGTCCGAGTGGCAGAGGCCCGAAAAGGCCGTGCGGATCAGGACCTCGTGCGGGCCCGGCTTGCGAACGTCGACATTCTCGATGACGAGCGGCTTGTTCGGCTCGTAGAGTACGGCGGCCCGCATGGTTTCCTCCTGTGTGTTTTCGAGGGTGAAGGATAACCTGATGGCGGGCGTCGGCAAGACAGACGGAGCGCTCGGTCGAGCTGCGTTGAAGGGCTCAGCGGAGTAGCACGCCGCTTCCGGCGTGTTATGGTGTCGAAGTTTGGCTTCGGCGGGCGGTGGCGCCGATCTGCCCCGTCAGTGCGCACGAGCGAGGCATTCTTGCGATGAAAAGGCTGGCGCTCTGGCTTGTCGGCGCGTTGTTGCTGGTGGGCGTTTCCCTATGGCTCTACCCGCCCGCGGCGGGCCTCTTGCCGACGGGGGTCGCCAAGTGGCTGCCGCTGCGCGAGTCGGCAACCGGTGCCAGGGCTCCCGAAAAGAGGAAAGGGCCGCCTCCGGCGCCCGTCACCGTCGCGACGGTGCAGGTCGGCGATATGCCGGTCATCATCACGGCCCCCGGCACCGTCGAGGCGGACGCCAGCGTCGCGATCCGGACGCGGGTCGATGGCCAGATTGCCGAGGTTCTCTTCAAGGACGGCGATCTCGTCGAGAAGGATCAAATTCTGTTTCGCCTCGACGACCGGTTGGTTCGCTCGCAGATTCTGCAGGCCGAGGCCAACATCCGGCGCGACGAGGCAAGCCTTGCCGAGGCGCGCGCGACCTACGAGCGTCGCTCGTCGCTCGTCCAGAAGCGGATCGTCAGCGAGGCGGCGATGGACACCGCGCGCACGACCGTCGACACCCTGACCGCGGCCATCGCCGCCAGCAAGGCGGCGCTCGAGGCGCAAAAGACGCTGCTCGACTATCTCATCATCCGCGCGCCGCTGCGCGGGCGCACAGGCGCCACGAGTGTCGATGTCGGCTCGAACGTGCGCGCCGCCGACACGACGCCGCTCGTCACCATCGTCCAGACGCAGCCGATCCGCGCGGCCTTTGCCGTGCCGCAAGCGGAGCTTCCCGGCCTCAAGCGGGCGCTTGCCGCGCGGGCCCCCGCGGAGGTGATCGTTGGCGGCCGGGCGCCTCAGAAGCGCGCAGGCAGGCTCGTCTTTCTCGACAACCAGGTGGACAAGAGCACCGGAACCGTCCTAGCCAAGGTCGAGGTGGCGAACGAGGACGAGTTTCTCTGGCCCGGTCAGGCGGTCGAGGTGGCGCTGACCGTCGAGATCGTGAAGGACAAGCTTATCCTGCCGGCCAGCGCCGTGCTCCCGGCACAGCAAGGCATGATCGCGTGGGTGGTCGGCGCAGACAACCGCGCGGAGGCGCGCACGGTTGCGCTCGACCGCGTGATCGGCCAGACGGCCTATCTCTCCGGCGGCCTGAAGCCCGGCGAGACGGTCATCACCGACGGCCATGTCAGGGTCGCGGTAGGCGCTCCCGTCTCGATCGTCGATCCCAACCGCCGCCGACCCGACGCGTCGGGAGGGGGCAAGGAGGGCAAGGGCGACGGCGGAGCCCAGCGGCCGGCAAGCCCCGGCGGCGAGGATAAGGCGAACCGGTCGGACCGGCGCAGCTGAACGGCCCGGTCGCCGGCCAGCCGAGGCCTCGTGCCAACCAGGGAGTAGCGAATGCACATCTCCGAGCTCTGCATCCGCCGCCCGGTGATGACCATTCTGCTGATGGCGACGCTGGGGCTTGCCGGCTTCTTCGGCTACCGCCAGCTGCCGATCGCGGCGATCCCGCGCATCGACGTGCCGACGATCGAGGTGACCGCGACCTACCCCGGGGCCAGTCCCGATACGATGGCGGTCTCCGTTGCAGCGCCCCTCGAGCGTCAGTTCGCGACGATCGCCGGCATCACGAACATAACCTCGTCCTCGACCGAGGGCTCGACGCGCATCACGCTCGAGTTCGAACTCAACCGCGACATCGACGCGGCGGCGCTCGACACGCAGTCGGCGATTTCGGTCGCCGCTTCCCGCCTGCCTGCGGACCTGCCCGCGCCGCCCTCGTTCCGCAAAGTGAACCCGGCGGACACGCCGGTAATCTTCATGGCGCTCACCTCCCAGACGGCGCCGTCGCAGGAAATCAACGAGTTCGCCGAGAAGTCCATGAGCCCGCGCCTGTCGACGCTGCCGGGCGTCGCACAGGTGAACATCAACGGAGCGCAGAAACGGGCCGTGCGCATCCGCTACGATCTCGACGCGCTCGCGGCGCGCGGCATCGCCGTCGACGAGCTGCGGCAGGCCGTCACGCAGCTCGCGAGCATCTCGCCCGTGGGCTCGATCCGCACCGACCGGCAGATCTACATACTCGAGACGAAGGGCGCGGAGCCGACCGCCGCCTACTTCCGCACCGTTGTGGTGGCCTGGCGCAACGGTGCTCCCGTTCGCCTCGCCGACGTTGCGCGCGTCGACGACGGCGTCGAGAACGAGGAGGCGCGCGCCGAATTCAACGGGGTGCGCTCGATCGTCCTCTCGGTGCAGCGTCAACCCGACGCCAACACCGTGGCAGTGACCGATGCGGTGAAGGCCATGTTGCCGCAGTTCCGGCTGGAGCTTCCGCCCTACATCGAGCTCAACGTCCTTTCCGATCGCTCGCAGTCCATTCGCGAGTCGGTCCATGACGTGCAATTGACCCTGATCGGCACCGCCGTGCTCGTCGTCCTGGTGATCCTGGCCTTCTTGCGAACCTGGAACGCCACGATCATTCCGGCGCTCGCCCTGCCGCTTTCGATCATCGGCACCTTTGCCGGAATGGCGCTGTTCAACTTTTCGCTCGACAACGTGAGCCTGCTCGCGCTGACGCTCGCGCTCGGCTTCGTCGTCGACGACGCCATCGTCGTGCTAGAGAACATCCACCGCTACGTCGAGAAGGGCATGGACCCCTTCGAGGCGGCGATCAAGGGATCGCGCGAGATCGCCTTCACCGTGCTCTCGATCACGCTCTCGCTGGTTGCCGTGTTCATCCCGATCCTGTTCATGGGTGGTATCGTCGGCCGCTTCTTCAACGAGTTCGCGGTCACGATTTCGATTGCGATCCTGCTCTCCGGGTTCATTTCGCTGACGCTGACGCCGATGCTCTGCGCAAGAATGCTCAGACGCGAGGATCACAGCCGGCGACCGAACATCCTCTCACGCGCCTTCGAGGCCGGCTACAACGCCATGGCGAACGGCTACAGGGTGACGCTCGACTGGTCGCTGCGGGTGCCGTCGCTGATGCTGCTCATCACCTTGGGGACCGTCGTCGCCACGGTGTTTGCGTTCAACGCCGTGAAGAAGGGCTTCCTGCCCGTCGAGGACACGAGCATCATCATCGTGCGCACCGAGGCGCCGCCCGATGTCTCATTTCAGGTGATGCTTGAGCGTCAGCGCCAGGTGGCGGCAGCCATACGCGCGGACCCGGATGTGCTGTACGTGAATTCGAACGTCGCCGCCGGCGGCTTCAACCCGACCCTCAATCGCGGCACGATCTTCGTGCAATTGAAATCGCGCTCGCAGCGCGAGGGGCGGGCGGATATCTCGACGGTGCAGAACCGCCTGCGCCAGCGGCTTGCCGGCGTGACAGGCATTCGCGCCTTCCCGCAGGCGCTGCAGAACCTGCGCATCGGCTCGCGCGCCGGTGCGTCTGCCTACCAGTACACGCTGACGAGCGTCAACCAAGCCGAGCTTTACGAGAGCGCCGGCCGGCTGCTCGAGAGGATCAAGCAGACGCCCGGTTTTGCCGATGTCACGTCGGACCTGACGCTCGGCGCGCGACAGGTGCGGCTCGACGTCGATCGCGAGGCGCTGGCGCGCTACGGCGTCAGCATGGAAACGGTGCGACAGACCCTCTATTCGGCCTTCGGCACGCGTCGCATCGCAAGCGTCTTTACGCCGAGCAACGACTATCAGGTCATCCTGGAGGCCAACAAGGAGAAGACGCTCGACCCGACCATTCTCGACAAGGTTTATGTCCGAGCCAATACCGGTCAGCTGGTGCCGCTGACGGGCCTCGCCACCGTGAGCCTTGGTCCCGGCCCGGTGTCGGTTGCCCGCCAGTCGCAGTTGCCGGCCGTGACGCTCACCTTCAATCTGGCGCCCGGTTTCACGCTCGGCGAGGCGGTCACCGCCATGAGCGTCGCCGAACGCGAACTCAATCTGCCGTCGACGATCCGCGGGCAGTTTGCCGGCACGGCGCAGGTCTTTCAGGCGAGCTTCCGCGATCAGCCGATCCTGATCCTCGCGGCGATCATCACCATCTACATCGTCCTCGGCATTCTCTACGAAAGCTTCATCCACCCGATAACGATCCTCTCCGGCCTGCCATCGGCGAGCCTTGGGGCACTCTTGATCCTGTGGCTCTTCGATGTCGAACTCACCGTCATCGCCATCATCGGCATCATCCTGCTCATCGGCATCGTGAAGAAGAACGCGATCATGATGATCGACTTCGCCAACTCGGCGAGGCTTGAGGGCGCGACGGCCTTCGACGCGATCCGCGAGGCCTGTCTGTTGCGCTTCCGCCCGATCATGATGACGACGATGGCTGCGCTCTTCGGCACGCTGCCGATCGCGCTCGGCATCGGTGCGGGCGCCGAGCTGCGCCAGCCGCTCGGCCTCGCCGTCGTCGGCGGCCTCGCGGTCTCCCAGCTGCTAACCCTCTACATCACGCCGGCCATCTATCTGGCATTCGAGGGGTTGGCCGAGCGGATGCGCCGGCGCGGGCGCGCGTCCCGGGGCGGACGCGAAGCGGCTTCTGAAAGGAATGTCTCTGCGCACCGCCTCCCGCAGCCTGGAGAATAGGCGCGCATCGGCTTAGCCCGAAAGACCTGAGCGAGCCCGACGGGGCAGCGCAAACGCGCCTCCTTCGGGATGTCACTCGGTCGCGCCCTCAGGCGGCGACAGGCGCGTCCGGGAAGGAGAGTTGCTCGCGGGCCCGCCACTCGTTGGTGACATAATTGATGATCACCGACTTGCGCACCCCTTCGATCGTGCGCGGCTCGAATCCGTGGAAGGTAATGTTGGACGGCACGAACACCATGGCGCCGTTGGGCTCGAAGGGCGAACGGCCGACATGGCGCTTGTCGATGTCGTAGATGTCGGTGCCGAGGCTGCGATGCGACGGGTCCTTGGACAGGTAGAGCAGCATCGTGAACACCTTGACGCCGAGATCGGTGTGCGGCTCGAGCCAGAAGCCGCCGGTATCCTGCGCGTACTCGAGCCGCAGGTAGGTGCCGGCGAGGCGCGTGCCGAACGTCCGCTCGATCGAGGCGGTGACGGAGGGGGATTGGAACGCCTGCGCAAACGCCTCGATGACCGGGAACTTCGCCCGATTCTCGACATCGAAGTACTTTCGCGTCGCATTATGCAGCTCGCGCTTGCCCGAAACGCCGCCGAGCTCCGGCGCCGGAAACGGCAGGTGGGTGATCTCGTCCGCGACATCATCGGGCAGGCACTGTTTGAGGAACCAGTGCCGGAACGGCGTCTCCTGGGCTTTGGCGGCGGCGAAGCTCGCAAGCAGGGTCTCTGCGATGGTCCTGGCGTCTGCGGGCATGGGCGGTTCCTCGTCTGGCAGGGGCTCGATAAGCCGGCGCCCGGCTGCGGTCATCGCGGTCCGGCTGCAACCAGCCCTTACGGTTGGGCGAAGCGTCGGCCGGGCGATGACAGCATCGCGCCGCCTCGACTCGCGCTCGGATGCGCGCCATCTGGCGCATCGTTAACGCCCAGCTTAGAGCTCTAGCAGCGGACACGGCGTCGCGTGCGCCGGATTGAAGCGCGCCAAATGGAAGCATGGGCGGGGTCGCAGGAGCAGGCCGAGGAGCGACCGGAGGGCCGCTGAACGCTGCGCGGCGCGCCGGCGACAGGCTCAGTCCGCCCAAATCGCGCTCGCGCGGCGGAGCCGCCGCCGGGCGGCCCGGACCCTGCTTAGGTCGCGGGCAAGCCACGGCTTTCGCCGCAGAAGGCTGCTTGCCGTCACGCCGGCGAGAGGGTGGCGCCAGTGCGGCGCGATGGTCGCGAGGGGTTCGAGCACGAATCCGCGGTGCAAGGCGCCTGGATGCGGCAGGACAAGGGTGAAATGCCCGGTGCTGGGGCATCGCTCGCGCACCCGGCGGCGGCCGAAATCGATGATGTCGATGTCAAGAGGGCGAGGACCGTGCCGCCTTCCGATGCGACGCCCGGCCGCGCGCTCGAGGCGCTTGATGTGCCGAAGCAACGTCATCGCGCCGATTGATCCGGAAAAGGCGCCGACCGCATTGCAGAACTCGGGCTGGCGCAAGACCCCCTGCGGCGCGCTGACGATGATGTCGGACATTGCAACAGGGACGAGGCCGAGCTTTGCCAACTCCCGCACGGCCTGGGCGATCGACTGCGTCGGCGCGCCCCATGCTCCGTCAACGTTCGCGCCAAACGCCAGCCAGATGATCCGGTGGTGTTGCATCCGTCGTTGCCCCGAGCCGCTGCTTGATGTTCATTATTGACGCTGCGTCGAACGAGTCTTTCGCTCAAGCCACTTCTCAAGCCGCGACCGACACGATACAAACACATCAATTAGTGCAACTCAGGTTTGCCTAACGCGAGATGCAGCAGGCAAACGGGTGGTGATTTCGCCCCACGAAATCAAGAAACGACGAAAAACAACACGAGGTGGAGAAATGTTCATTTACCCAAATGAACGTATTGCTCTTTTTATTGATGGTTCCAATCTCTACGCGACGGCCAAGGCATTAGGCTTCGATATCGACTATAAGCGACTTTTGAGCCTTTTTCGCGCCAAAGGGCATCTCGTTCGTGCGCTCTACTATACGGCACTCGCGGAGGAGCAGGAGTACTCCTCAATCCGACCTTTGATTGACTGGCTGGATTATAATGGTTACACAATGGTGACGAAGCCGACGAAAGAGTACACGGACGCGTCCGGCCGCCGCAAGGTTAAAGGAAACATGGACATCGAGCTGACGGTCGATGCCATGGAACTCGCTCCGCATCTCGACCACGTGGTGCTGTTCTCAGGCGATGGCGACTTTCGATGCCTCGTCGCGGCCCTTCAGCAGAAGGGCCTGCGCGTGAGCGTCGCCTCGACGCTGCATACGCAGCCTCCCATGGTCGCGGACGAACTGCGCCGCCAGGCCGATCAATTCATCGACATCGCCGATCTCGAAAAGGACATTTGCCGCGACCCGGCGGCGCGGGTGCCACGCGAGGCGCGCGAGTCGCGCATGCAGCAGTTCCGCAGCCCAAGGGCCGAGCGCGACACCTATTCGACGGCGGACGATCCGCTCGACGTCGATTGATCGTCGATCCGGACCGTCGAGACCGACTGGGCGGTAGCGAGCGGGAACGGCGGCAATGACAGCCGGTTGCGATCCGGATGCGGGGTGCACCTTGTGTCCGCGTCTGGCATCGTTCCGCGCGCAGAACAGGCTCGCGAACCCGTCGTGGTTCAATGCGCCGGTCCCATCATTCGGCAAACCGAGCGCGCGACTCTTGATCGTCGGGCTCGCACCCGGGTTGCGCGGGGCCAACCGGACAGGCCGTCCGTTCACCGGCGATTATGCCGGTGACCTTCTCTATTCAACCCTGATCGAGACCGGGTTCGCCGCCGGCGACTATGGCGCGAGCCCGTCGGACGGTCTCGAGCTGGTCGACTGCCGGATCACGAATGCCGTTCGCTGCGTTCCTCCGCAGAACAAGCCGACGCCGCAAGAGATCGCGCAGTGCCGTGAGTTTCTCGCCGCGACCATGGGCGCGATGCCGCGGCTCAGCTGTGTGCTGGCGCTCGGTCGGATTGCGCATGATGCGGTCGTTCGCGCCGCCGGGTTGCGGCTGGCCGCGCAGCCATTTTCGCATGGAGCGCGTCACGTCATCGGGCCGGGCTTGACTTTGTTCGACAGCTACCATTGCTCCCGCTACAACACGAGCACGGGCGTGTTGACGGCCGCCATGTTCCGGTCCGTCCTGCTCGACGTCCGCCGCCACCTGGAGCGCGGCTGAGCACGCTTGACGGTGCGATGGGGCTCTTCCTCGATATTCTGACCAGGGTGAGCCTGCCGATCATCGTCCTCGTGGCGCTCGGCTGGCTGCTGCAGCCGCGCCTGAGACTCGACGTCGCATCCCTCAACCGGCTGCAAGTCTACGTCGTGATGCCGGCGTTCTTCGTGCACTTCCTGGCGAGCGGCAAGCAGCCGATCTCGGTTGTTTGGCCAGTCTTCTATTTCGGGCTGGTTCACTTCCTGATGTTGATCCCCGTCGGGTGGCTGCTGGTCATCGTACTGCGCATGCGCCATGGCCTCGGGCCGATCATGGGGCTGGCCGGAGCCTACGCCAACGTCGGATTCTTCGGCGTGCCGGTGACGCTGCTCGCGTTCGGCCCCGACTA
>CAYWBX010000046.1:0-10786 GCA_964456015.1 uncultured Hyphomicrobiaceae bacterium
TCGCCGTCCTCGTTCCTCACCTCGAAGGTGAGCTCCGCTTCGAACACCGGTCCCGTGTAGTAGTCGAGCCCGCGCACCACCGAAGGGTCGAACGCGATGCGTTCCGGACCGTAGCCGGCGGCCCGCACCAGCGCCTCGATATCCGCGAGTTCGGCAAGCCCCGCTGCGGCCGACGCGTTGCCCTCGACGAGCGGCGCCACCGTCTGCGCCGCATTCTTTCCTGCCGCCCCTGCCTCGAGAAACCCGATGATGGTCTGGATCGCCTCGCCGCCGAGTTCCGCGCCCCTGGTGAAATCGCCGCTTTCGTCCTTGCGACCCTTGCCGAGCAGCAGCGCCACGCCTCCCGCCCCGAACTTGTCGAACTTGTCCATGGCTCTAAGCACCGTCAGCCGCCGCGCCGCGTCAGCCTCCGCGCTCGGATCGATGCCAACCGTCGCCATCAGACCGTCGAGCAGCTTGCGGTTGTTCACCCGGATGCGGAAATCACGCGCCGCGATCCCGAGCGCCTCGATCACGTCGGCCATCAGCATGCAGGCTTCCGCATCCGCCGCCACGCTTTCGGTGCCGACCGTATCGGCGTCGCATTGCATGAACTGGCGGAATCGTCCGGGCCCCGGCTTCTCGTTGCGCCACACCGGCCCCATGGCGTAGCGCCGGTAGGGAGTCGGCAGCGCGAGCCTGTTCTCGGCGACGTAGCGCGCAAGCGGCGCCGTCAGATCGTACCGCAGGCTCATCCACTGCTCGTCCTCGTCGACGAGCGAGAACACGCCCGCATTCGGCCGGTCCTCATCCGGCAGGAACTTGCCGAGCGCATCCGTGTACTCGAAGGCCGGCGTCTCGAGCGGCTCGTAGCCATAACGCTCGTACACCTCGCGAATGACGCCGAGCATGCGCGTCATGGCGCGCACTTCTTCGCCCGCGATGTCCTGAAACCCCTTCGGCAGCCTGGCCGCGGGACGGTCGTTGCTTCTCGCCTTCGCCATGTCGGCGCCCTTGCCTGTCGTTCCCGAATGAGCGGCTCCTTCGGCCCGCGCGTGGCGCAGCGTCTGCCGGGCCCTTGCCGCCGGATGCGTCAATCGCGTTGCATCGGCTACCTGACGACGCGCCCGAAACGTCGCATCGCGTCCAACTCGCGCGGCTTATAGACCAGCGTGGCGACGCGGCAAAGCACGACCATGGCGGTTCGTTCACGCCGACGCCTCGCGCCTGTCACACGGCCGACATGCCATCGCGTCATAAGGCACCTCGCGCGAAAGATTGCGCCGTCGCCCGGCCGCGAGCGGCGCCGCTGGCAGAGGGCGCCTCGCCGGCGAATCGGTTGCGGCGCGCCAAGCCGCACCCCGGCCGAAGCGGCCGCGGTCGCTTGTCCGCGACCGGACGAGCCCCCGTTTGAAGATCAAGCCCGGGCCCGCGACCATCGCCTGCGGCAGCGCGGCGGGTGGCGGGCCCGGGCCCTGAGCTGAGGCTTGTCTAATGACGTCGCTCGCGTCAGAGAGCCCGCATTTGGCCGTGGGGCGCGCGCGCGCGGCGCCCTGCCGCGTCCCGCCGAGACGCGCTCTCGCCGATTGCCGGCCTTGCATATGCGCGCTTTCACGCTGCCGGCGAATGAACCTATCCCCGGATGGCGAGGATGCGTTAGACTGTCGTCACGGACTCTATATTTAAGTATATTGTGGTTAACATATCGAATGACATCGTGTTACGGTTTTCAATACTGAATTGGCCGTTGACAGCGTCACGCTTCTCAAGTATTATTTTTGTATGATGCGACAGGTGGGTGAGCTGCGATGCCCCAGCCGTCGCACTCCAGCCATCGACCGATCGGACTCGGTTCCAACTCCGCAAGCCGGCCGCCCTGCGCGCCGGCTTTTCGCGTTCGAGGAGAGAGGCTTGCTTGACGACACCACGCCCGACTGGGCGGCCATCGCCCGCCGTTACATCGAGACCAGCGACGCCGTCGCCGACATCTGCGCCGAGGCCGGCATCAGCGAGGCCGAGCTCCACCGTGAGCGCCGCCGCCGGCGCTGGCGCCGCCTCAACCCGCGCGCGATCATCCCGCCACGGCGCCGCCCGTCCCAACCATCGATCGCTGGCGAGGCCGCCGGCGCACCGGCCGGATCGCCTGCGATTGCGCCTGCCGCGTCGAGCCCGCCGACCGAGGGGGGCGCCGCCGCAGCCCCGGCACCGGCCGCCGCCGCCCGCTCCCGCCGGACGACGCCCCGCAAGATCCTCATCGACCGGCTTGTCGCCGCCATCTCACTGAAGCTCGAGCAACTGGAGCGCCGCATGCAGAGCGACCTCGAAAAATCCGCTGACGCCGACCCGAGCGCCGCCGATCACGAGAAGGAGACGCGCGCCATCGGCGTGCTCATCGACAACCTCGGCAAGCTGACGGAGATGGAAGCTGGACACGCTCGACGCCAAGGACCAGGCGGCGCCCGCGCCGCCGGCGATCTTGCTGGTGAGGCGGACCGCCATCGCCGCGAGCTTCAGGAGCGACTTCGCCGCATTGTCGGCGCTCACGCCCGCAGCCCGTGACGCGGCGCTTGCCGACATTGCCTCCGCACTAACTGAGGACGACGCCCGCCTGATCGCCTACGACTGGCAGATCTGGGCACGGGACGACCAGCTCCCCCCGCTCGCGACCGAGGCCGGTACGCCCTGGCGCACCTGGCTTTATCTGGGCGGCCGCGGCTCGGGCAAGACCCGCGCCGGTGCCGAATGGGTGCGCGCCGTCGCGCTCGGGCTCTGGCCCGGCGAAGCGCCCGCGCGCCGCATCGCGCTCGTCGGCCCGACGCAGGCGCACGTGCGCGCCGTGATGATCGACGGCGTCTCGGGCCTTCTCGCCATCCACCCGGAGAGTGAGCGTCCGACCCTGGAGATCTCGAAAGGTCAGCTCGTCTGGCCGAACGGCGCCATCGCGCAGCTCTTCTCGGCCGAGGACCCGGAAGGTCTGCGTGGGCCTCAGTTCGACGCCGCCTGGTGCGACGAGCTCGGCCGCTGGAAGCGCGCCTCGCGCGCCTGGGACATGCTCCAGTTCGCGCTGCGCCTTGGAACGTCGCCGCGCCAGGTCGTGACCACCACCCCGCGCAACATTTCGGTGCTCAAGCGCATCATGACCGACGCCTCGACCGCCGTCAGCCGCGCCCGGACCGCGGACAACGCCGCAAATCTCGCGCCGTCTTTCGTCAGCGAGATCACCCGCGCTTACGGCAACACGGCGCTCGGTCGTCAGGAGCTCGACGGCGAGGTAATAACCGAGCGTCCCGACGCGCTCTGGCAGCGCCGCTGGATTTCCGACGCGCGCATTGCGCGCGCGCCCGAGGACATGGCCCGCATCGTGGTCGCCGTCGATCCCCCCGTCACGGCCACCGCCAACGCCGACACCTGCGGCCTCATCGTCGCGGGCCTCGGGCCCGACCGGCGTGCCTACGTGCTCGCCGACCGGTCGCTGCAGGGCCGCGATCCCGCGACTTGGGCGCGCGCGGCCATCGCCGCCTATCACGACTTCCGCGCCGACCGCATCGTCGCCGAGGTCAACCAGGGCGGCGATCTCGTCGTCAACGTCATTCATCAGGTCGACGCCTCGGTGCCCGTGAAGAAGGTCTATGCGACGCGCGGCAAGTTCGCCCGCGCCGAGCCCGTCGCCCTCCTCTACGCCGAAGGCCGAGTCGTTCACGTCGGCGAGTTTCCGGCGCTCGAGAACCAGATGTGCGACTTCGGCCCCGAGGGCCTCTCGGAGGGCCGCAGCCCCGACCGCGTCGACGCCCTTGTCTGGGCGCTGACCGAGCTCATGCTTACAACGCAGCGCACGCCGATGGTGCGTCCGCTCTGACCGCCGCGAATGCGCATGAGCCGGCCCGCCCTCGCACTCGCTCCAAGGGTCGCCGGCGCAGAACGCCACGCCGCGACCGGCTCCCCGTAAGGCAGTCGCCGGCGCAAATCCCACGCCGGCGGCCGGTTCCCCGCAGGGGAGTCGCCGGCGCAAATCCCACGCCGGCGGCCGGCTCCCCGCAGGGGAGTCGCCGGCGCAACAAAGCCACCGGGACGGGGTCAGCCCCGGCCCCCGCCGCTCCGAGCGCCCCTCCCCGCTCGTCGGCCGGGGCTGACCCCACACGTACGAGGATCGCGAATGCCGCTTTTGACTGTCCTCCAGCGCGCCCGTGCGCGCCTTGCCGCTCGCCTTCAGCCCGAAGCGACGCCGCCGTCTGCCAAGGCCTCGCTCACCGGCCCCCTGATCGCCTTCGAGAGCCTGCGCCGCCCGGTTTGGACGCCGCGCGACTATGCCGCCTTCGCCCGCGAAGGCTTCATGCAGAACGCCGTCGTCTACCGCTCGGTGCGCATGATCGCGGAAGCCGCCGGGTCAGTACCGCTGCTCCTATACGCCGGCGATCGTGAGATCGAGCGCCATCCCGCGCTTGACCTGCTGCGCCGGCCGAGTCCCTTGCAGACCGGTCCCGATCTGATCGAGACCCTCGTCGGTCATCTCCTCGTCTCCGGCAATGCCTACCTGGAGGCCGTCGCCATCGAGCCGACCGGCGCGGCTGACCGCGCGGGTGCTTCGCCGGCACCCGGAGCGCGGGCCGAGAACTGGGCATCCGAAGCGCCGCTCCGGAGCGCGGATGCGAAGTGGGCATCCGAAGCGCCGCTCAGAAGCGCGGATGCGAAGTGGGCATCCGAAGCGCCACCCATAAGAGAGCTCTACGTCCTGCGTCCCGACCGCATGAAGGTCGTCCCCGGACCCGACGGCTGGCCGGAGGCCTACGACTACACGCTCTCCGGCCGCAGCGTTCGCCTTGCCGGCGAGGCCGCGCCCGGCATCGCGCGCGTTCTCCACCTGCGTCTCTTTCATCCCGATCACGACCACTACGGCCTCTCGCCGCTCGAGGCCGCCGCCACCGCGATCGACCTCCACAACACGGCCGCCCGCTGGAACAAGGCGCTGCTCGACAACTCCGCGCGCCCGTCCGGCGCCCTCGTCTACACCTCCCGCGACGGCAATCTCTCGGCCGAGCAGTACGAGCGCCTCAAGGCCGAGCTTGAATCGGGCTTCCAGGGTGCCGCCAACGCCGGCCGGCCGCTCCTCCTCGAGGGCGGCCTCGACTGGAAGTCGATGTCGCTCACACCGAAGGATCTGGACTTCATCGAGTCCCGGCACGCCGCCGCCCGCGAGATCGCGCTTGCCCTCGGCGTTCCGCCGATGCTGCTCGGCATCCCGGGCGACAACACCTATGCGAACATGGCGGAAGCCCAACGCATGTTCTGGCGCCAGACCGTGCTGCCGCTCGTCAACCGGATCGCCGCTCAGCTCTCGGGCTGGCTGTTTGCGCCGGGCGCCGCCTGGTCATCGCACCTCCCGCCGCCTCGCGACGCCGACGGCCCGCTCCACCTGCGCCCCAACCTCGACGAGGTCGAGGCGCTCAGCCCCGAACGCGACGCGCTCTGGTCGCGCCTCGAGAAGGCGTCCTTCCTGACGCTCAACGAGAAACGCGCGGCCGCCGGCTATGGTCCGCTCGAGGGTCCCGAAGCCGTAGCCGCAAAATCCTCCTGAGCCGCACCGGGATCTGTCGCCGGCCCTTGCGGATCGGCTGGCCGGCCGTCGCAAATCCTCAAGGGGTGCCTCGTCGCAGCCTTCCTCGCCGCCGGTCGCGCGGAAAAACGGCTGTCGCGGCACCGTCAAACGCAAACATCGCTCGCACCCTCAAGTGCGGACCCTGCGACGCGGGCAGCGCCCGTCGGCGCCACCACCATGACCGCCGCGCGCCTCGCCTCGCGCGCTGCCGCGACTGCCTGTGGGCGCCGGCTTGCTGCGCTGCGCGCCCAACAGATAAACCGAACGGAGGCCGACGTGCCCGACGCCCGCCCGAACGAAGCGCACTTCACCGCCCTCGACCTCAAATCCGTGTCAGCCGACGGTGTGTTCGAGGGCTACGCCTCGCTCTTCGAGCGGGAAGATCTCGGCCACGACGTCGTCATGCCCGGCGCCTTCCGCGACACCCTCGCCGCGCGCGGCCCCGCTGGCGTGCGGATGCTCTTCCAGCACAATCCGGCCGAGCCGATCGGCGTCTGGGAACGCCTCTTCGAGGACGCCCGCGGCCTCTTTGCGCAGGGCCGCCTCCTCCTCGACGTCGCCCGCGCCCGCGAGGTCTTCTCGCTCATGCGCGCCGGCGCCATCGACGGCCTCTCGATCGGCTTCAAGGCGCTGCGCGCCCGCCCCGACCGGGTCCGCGGCATCCGGCGCCTCGAGAAGATCGACCTCTGGGAGATTTCCATCGTCACGTTCCCGATGCTGCCGGAGGCCCGCGTCGCGGCCTTGAAATCGCGGCCCTTCGCCGCCCGGCTGCCGACGGAACGCGAGTTCGAGCGCTGGCTCACGCGGGATGCTGGGCTGTCGCGCTCCGAGGCCCGCGCCGTCGCGCGATCGGGCCTCCCGGGACTGGCCGCCATGCGGGCCGCTGCCGGCGCGTCCCCTTCTCGAACGGAACTCGCCGCCAAGCTTGCCGGCCTCGCGGCGACAATCCGTGCCCTCACCCCCAGCCACAGGACGAAGTGACCCCATGACCGACCATTCGCACCCCCAGCCGAAGAGTCTCGACCACGGCGCCGTCGTCGACGACCTGCGCCACGCCTTCGAGGAATTCAAGGCCGCCAACGACCGCGAGCTCGCCGAGATCAAGGCGCGCGGCAGCGCCGACGTGATCCTGCGGGAGCAGATCGACCGCATCGGCCGCGCCCTTGACTCCCACCAGCGCCGCCTCGACGAGCTGGCGCTCAAGGCGCAGCGTCCCGCGCTTGCCGGACGCGGCGCGCCCGCAACCCACGCCGAGCTCGCCTACAAGAGCGCCTTCGACGGCTACATCCGGAAAGGCGAAACCGCGGGCCTTCTCGCGCTCGAGGAAAAGGCGCTCTCGGTCGGCTCCAACCCGGACGGCGGCTACCTCGTTCCCGTCGAGACCGAGAATGCCGTCAACACGGCGCTCCGGGCCATCTCGCCGATCCGCGCCATCGCCAGCGTGCGCCGCGTCTCCGGCGCCGTCTACAAGAAGCCCTTTTCGGTGACCGGCTTTGGCACCGGCTGGGTGGGCGAGACCGCGGCGCGCCCCGAGACCTCGACGCCGACGCTCGATGCGCTCTCCTTCCCGACCATGGAGCTCTACGCCATGCCGGCTGCGACGAGCGCACTTCTCGATGATGCCGCCGTCAACATCGACGAGTGGATCGCCGAGGAGGTGCGCACGGCCTTCGCCGAACAGGAGGGCCAGGCCTTCGTCGCTGGCAACGGCGTCAACAAGCCGAAGGGTTTCCTCGACTATCCGAAGGTTGCCAACGCCTCCTGGAGCTGGGGCAACATCGGCACCATCTCGACGGGCGTTTCCGGCGGCTTTCCGGCGTCGAACCCGACCGACAAGCTGATCGACCTCGTCTATGCGGTGAAGGCCGGCTACCGCGCCAACGCGAGCTTCGTCATGAACCGCGCGACGCAGGCGCAGCTGCGCAAGTTCAAGGACGCCGACGGCAACTACATCTGGCAGCCCTCCGGGCGCCCGGGCGAGACGCCCACGCTCTTAGGCCACGCCGTCGTCGAGGCCGAGGACATGCCGGACATCGCCGCCGACAGCCACTCGATCGCCTTCGGCGATTTCCGCCGCGGCTACCTGGTCGTCGACCGCATCGGCATCCGGATCCTGCGTGATCCCTACTCGTCGAAGCCCTACGTCCTCTTCTACACGACGAAGCGCGTCGGCGGCGGCGTGCAGGATTTCAACGCCATCAAACTGATGAAGTTCGGCACCTGACGCCAACACCCCGCGGTGGCCTTCATCGGCTGAACGGGAGAGGCGTCCGTTGCCGCCGCCTCTCCTGCTTCTGCGCGCCCGGCGGGGCGCGCCGAGGCGATCCCCTCGCAGTCACGGACCCCCGCCTGTTCAACCGGATCAACCGAGGTCTTCATGTCCCTCGTTCTGACGAGCGGGCCCGCCCTCGAGCCAATTTCCCTGGCCGAGGCCAAGGCCCATCTGCGCATCACGCATACGCTCGAGGACGCGCTCATCCAGAGCCTCATCATCACCTCGCGCCTTCACATCGAGGCGGCGCTGGGGCTCGCCCTCATCACGCAGGGCTGGTCGGTTTTCCTCGACCGCTGGCCGCGCGGCCATCGCATCGCGCTGCCGATCCGGCCGGTGCTCGCCATCGGACAGGTTCGCATCTGGGCGCCCGACGGCACGAGCAGCATCGTCGCCCCGGACAAATATCTTCTCGACGGGCACGGCATTCCGGCCCGCCTCGTCTGGCAGTCGGCGGAGCCGCCGTCGGACGCCATCCGCGCCGCCAACGGCATCGAGATCGCGCTCACCGCCGGCTTCGGCGCTGCGCCCGCCGACGTTCCGGCCACCATCCGCCACGCGCTCCTCTTGCTCGTCGCCCACTGGTACGAGAACCGGGAGCCGGTCGAAATCGGTGCCGCCGGCAACGCCATCCCCGCCATGGTCTCCGAGCTTCTCGCCCCCTATCGGCGGAGGCGCGTGTGAACCGGCCGCGCATTGGCGCCATGCGCCATCATCTGACGCTCGAAGCCGTCGCGCGATCGCCCGACGGCGGCGGCGGCGTGACGGAGAGCTGGACTTCCGTGGCCGACGTATGGGCCGCGGTCATCCCCGTTACGGGCGGCGAGTCCGTCGTCGGCGAGGGAGTGAGCGGCCGCATCACCCATGTCGTTTTCATGCGCTGGCGCGCAGACGTCACGCCCGCCATGCGTCTGCGCTTCGGCACGCGGCTGTTCGACATCACCGCCGTCATCGACGTCGAGGAACGCGGCCGCCACCTCAAGTGCCTGTGCCGGGAGCGCGATCTCTGACGCGCCCCTTCGCTACGCCGCGCATCGCAGCCACCTCGGAAGGTCCCCATGGCGTCCTCGAGCTGGGCCTTGCAGCAGGCCGTCTTTGCTGCCGTAACGACTCATCCCGCCGTCACCGCACTGCTCGGCACGCCCCGCCTCTACGACGACGTACCGCAGTCCCCGGCCTATCCCTATCTGACGCTCGGTCAGTCGACGGTGCGCGACTGGAGCGCCGGCGGCGACGGCGGCGACGAGCACACGCTGACGCTCCATGTCTGGTCGCGCGCCGGCGGCCGCCGCGAGGCCCACGAGATCATGGGTGCCCTGAAGATCGCCCTTCATGATGCCGCGCTGACCCTTTCGGGCCATCGCCTCGTCAATCTGCGCCATGAGCTCTCCGAGGCGCGTCGCGAGTCCGACGGCGACACCTATCACGGCATCGTCCGCTTCCGCGCCGTCACCGAGCCGCTGCCTTGAACGCGTCCCTGCGCGCGCTTCCCGGCTCGATAGTCCCGTTCAACTCAGCGAGGTTTCCCATCCATGGCCGCACAAAAAGGCAAGGATCTTCTCCTCAAGGTCGACCAGACCGGCACCGGCAGCTTCACGACCGTTGCCGGTCTGCGCTCGCGTGCGATCTCCTTCAACACCGAGAGCGTCGACATCACCCATTCGGAATCCGCCGGCCGCTGGCGCGAACTGCTCGGCGGCGCCGGCGCCAAGACGGCGCGGGTCTCCGGCTCCGGCATCTTCAAGGACGCCGCCTCGGACGCCACCGTCCGCGACTACGTATTCAACGGCACCATCCGCGCCTGGCAGATCGTCATCCCGGATTTCGGCACCGTCGAAGGCCCGTTCCAGATCAACGCCTTTGAGCTTTCCGGCCGTCACGACGGCGAGATCGCCTTCGAGATCACGCTCGAGTCCGCCGGCGAGCTCACCTTCACCGCGCTCTGACCCGAGCGGCGGCGCCAATGCCGGTCGCCCGTCGCACCGACACCCCTCTTCACAGGGAGCTTGCATCGCCATGCCGAACGCCCATCGCGGCGAGATCGAGGCCATCCTCGACGGCCGCCCCTACACCCTCTGCCTCACCCTCGGCGCGCTCGCCGAGCTCGAAGCCGCCTTCGGCGACGACGACATGCTGGCGCTGGCCGAGCGCTTCAGCCGTGGCCGCCTGTCCGCCCGCGACGCCATCCGCATCATCGGCGCGGGCCTGCGCGGCGCCGGCGCAGACTTGAGCGACGACAAGGTGGCCCGGCTCACCTGCGACGGCGGCGCCGCCGGCTTCGTCGACATCGTCGCGCGGCTCCTCGCTGCGACGTTTGGCACCGCGTCCTCGTCCAAGGCCGAAAGCGATGCGGCGGCCGCGCCGGAACCCCGGCCCGCTGCGCGCAAGGAGGCGGCATCCGACCCTTTCCGTGGGCTTGGGTGATGGCCTTCGGCCTCGGCGTCCTGCGCCTTGCGCCGCGCGATTTCTGGGCGATGACGCCGGCCGAGATCGCAGCCGCCATGCGCGGCGTCTGCGGCCCGCCCGGCGACGCGCCGATGTCGACCGCCGACCTCGCCGCGCTCATGAGCCGCTTCCCTGACAAACCTTGATCCGCCCATGGACCCCTTCTCACCGCCCGACCTCAACGGCCCGGCCGCGATGGCGCTTGACATCGACCGGCTGGAGCGTGCCTACCAGCGCCTCGCCGCCCTGCAGAGCCTCACCAACAACGAGACGCGCGAGAGCATCCGACTGAGCCGGCAATTCGGTTCGGCGCTCGGCGCTGCCCTTGAAGGCTTGATCTTCAAGGGCCGTGGTCTCGGCGACATCCTGCGCTCCCTAGCCCTGAGCCTCTCGCGCATCGCCTTCCGCGCCGCGTTCCGACCGCTCGAGCAGGGCTTCGGCAGCCTGCTCTCGGGCCTCCTCTCGGCCGGCGGCGTCCCGGCGCTCTCCGGCATCAG
>CAYWBX010000047.1:0-10684 GCA_964456015.1 uncultured Hyphomicrobiaceae bacterium
GGTGGAGCCGTCGTTTCGACATCGACTGGGAAGCGAAGCTTATCGGTGAGGACGCCGCCGCATGAAAGTTCTGCTGCTGGCTCACGCATTCCCACCCTACAACGCTTCTGGCGCCGTCAGGGCCGCCAAGCTCGCGGAACATCTTGTGACGCGGGGGCACGAGGTGCGTGTTCTCACCGCCCGGCCGCAGCCCTATCCCGAGACGCTTGCGACGAGCCTTCCAGACGAGCACATCATCGTCACACGCTGGCACCAGATCGAGGCACCCCTCAACGCGCTGCGCTCTCGATTTGGCGGCCGCGTTAACCGCGCAGTCCGTGCCGACGGGGCCGACGGCGAGGCGCGGCCGTCGCTCGCGGCCCGCGCCGTCGTCGCCTATCGCAGTCTAGTCTGCATCCCTGACGCGCAAGCGGGATGGATCGGCCCTGCCACAACGGCAGGCAAGCGACTACTCGAGACGTGGATGCCGGATCTGATTTATTCAACCGCCCTGCCCTTCTCGAGCCACGTTGCTGCCGCCCGGATCGCGCGCTGGGCGGACCTGCCTTGGGTCGGTGAGTTCCGCGACCTCTATTCCGGAAATCCCTATAGAGCCGAGTGGCGGTTGCGGCATCGCGCGGACGTGGCGTTCGAGCGTCGGATCATGGCGTCCGCGGCAGCCGTTGTCTCGATTTCACAGCCGCTCTCTGAGTATCTCCAGCAGCTGCATGGCAAGCCGGCGGCGACGATCATGAACGGCTACGACCCTGCGGATTTTGATCGGGCACCAGATCTGTCAACGGAGTTCGACCCCGAGAAACTGACGCTCGTATACACGGGCATCATCTATCCCGGTCGGCGAGACCCCGCTATCCTCTTCGAGGCCCTCAATCGCCTCGGGAACGAGCGGCGACGCTTCGAGGTTCGTTTCTATGGTCCGGCCCTTGAAGGCGTGACCGCGGCTGCGGCGCGCGCCGGCGTCGGTGACATCGTGCGCACCTACGCTCCAGTCCCATACCTCACTTCTCTCGGCTTGCAAAAGGCAGCAGACGCTCTGCTGTTGCTCTTATGGGACAGCCCGCTCGAGCGGGGCGTGCTCACCGGCAAGCTATTCGAGTATGCTGGCGCCGGGCGCCCCGTGCTGTCCCTCGGATGCATCGATGGTGCGGCGGCGCAACTCGTCCGCGAACGTGGATTGGGCCTTGCAACGACGAGTGCCGACGAGGTTGCAGGCTTCCTGGGTGAATTGGCGCGGCGCAAAATGCAGTTCGAATCGACACGGATTGGAGCCACTGATGGCCGGGGCGCGGGGCTCACACGGACCGAGCAGTTCGCGGCGCTCGAGGCGTTCCTCGCGCAGTGCGGACTGGTCAAGGGAACGCAAGACCTTCCGAAGCTTCAGGTGGTGACACGCGGCCCGATGAGCAGCAAGTTGTGATGCGAGCAAAAATACTGACAGTCGTCGGTGCAAGGCCGCAATTTATCAAAGCGGCGGCCGTGACGCGCGCCATCGAAGAGCACCCTCACATCACAGAGGTGATGGTGCACACGGGACAGCACTTCGACGAAGCGATGTCAGCGATTTTTTTTGCCGAGCTCGGCATTCCGGAACCACGGTACAATCTTGCGGTTCACGGCGGCGGACATGGCGAGATGACAGGAAGGATGCTGATTGCGCTCGAGCCCGTGATGCGCGCAGAGAGGCCCGACGCAGTGCTCGTCTACGGCGACACCAACTCGACGCTGGCCGGTGCGCTCACGGCATCCAAACTCCAAATTCCGGTATTCCATGTCGAAGCGGGTCTGCGTTCATACAATCGGCGGATGCCTGAGGAAATCAACCGCGTCATCACGGACCATCTGTCCTCGCTCTTGCTCTGCCCGACGACGAACGCCGTCGCCAACCTGACCCGGGAGGGCATCGTGACTGGTGTCCACAACGTCGGCGATGTCATGTACGACGCGACGCTGCACGTGCGAGCAACAGCCCTCAAGTCCTCAACCATTCTGGATCGATTGAATCTCGGCGGCCGACCCTATGTGGTCCTGACGCTGCATCGCGCGGAGAACACGGATAACCCGGGGCGCTTGGCGGAGCTTCTCTCGTTCGTGGAGCAACAATCGGGCGACGCCGACATTATCTTTCCGGTCCATCCACGCACCCGACGCGCCCTCGCCCCCGGTTCAGACCTTTGCCCGCGCTTCCGGCTGGTCGAGCCGCTCGGCTATGTCGACATGCATCGGCTGGTCGCGGGGGCATCATTGATAATGACGGATTCCGGCGGACTGCAGAAGGAAGCGTATTTCCACCGCGTCCCGTGCATCACCTTGCGCGAGGAAACGGAGTGGGTCGAGACTGTCGCGGCAGGATGGAACAGACTATGGTCGCAGCCGGCATACCGGCCGCGTCGCGAGATCGCGGAGTACGGAGACGGGAATGCAGCAGGGGCGATCGTCGCCGCCATGTGTACCGCATTGTTGAGTGTTCGCGCCAAAACGGATGACGGACCGAGATCGAAGTAGGCGGCGAAGGTTCAAGTCAGATGGGGCCGATGACGGGAGAACGGGGCTCGTGACGGTAAAAACGGACCGGACCAGGCAGTATGGACTCATCGGCGCAGGAGGATACATCGCGCCCAGACACTTGCGGGCAATAAAGGATACTGGCGGTCAGCTTGCCGCTGCCCTCGACCCGTCGGACTCGGTCGGCATCTTGGATAGCTACTTTCCGGATGCCCGCTTTTTCACGGAGTTCGAGCGGTTCGATCGCTACATCGACCGATTAAATCGTGAGGGACGGCCGCTCGACTACATGAGTATCTGCTCGCCGAACTACTTGCATGACGCGCATGTCCGCTTCGCCTTGCGTTCCGGCGCAGATGCGATCTGCGAGAAGCCGCTCGTGCTGAACCCGTGGAATATCGACGGTCTCGCCGCCATGGAGATGAGCACGGGGCGAAAGGTCAATACGATTCTGCAGCTGCGGCTGCATCCTTCAATCATAGCCCTCAAGAAACAGATCGAAGTAAGCGCCGCTGGTCGCATTCATGACGTCGACCTCACCTATGTCGCAGCTCGCGGGCGATGGTATTATGTTTCTTGGAAAGGCGACGAGGCAAAGTCCGGTGGCATCGCGACGAATATTGGCGTTCACTTCTTTGACATGTTGGGCTTCTTGTTCGGGCGATTGAAGCGCAACACGGTGCACCATCGTGCTATGGACTGCGCCGGTGGCTACCTCGAATACGAAAGGGCACGTGTGCGGTGGTTCCTTTCGATCAACGTGCGTGACGTTCCGACCGCGCTAGTCGACAAGCAGAAAACGTTTCGTTCGATCACGCTCGACGGTAAGGAGATCGAGTTCTCCGAGGGTTTCGCAGATCTGCACACGCTGAGCTACAGGGAGATCCTGGAAGGCCGCGGATTCTCGCTGAACGAGGTGCGCCCGTCCATAGAAACAGTGTCGGCCATCCGCACAGCGCCGCTAAGCCCCGGCAAGGAAGAGCGCCATCCCATGCTGCAGCGCGTGATCGGGGATAATGGGAGATACCTGCATGGCTGGCCCGTTTGAGGGCGTCTTCATTCACGAAAGCGCCTACATCGACGAGCCGGTCAGGATCGGCAAGGGAACCCGGATATGGCACTTCGTGCACATTCTCAAGGACTGCGAGATCGGCGAGGGGTGCTCGATCGGGCAAAACGTCATGATCGGCCCCTCGGTCAAGATTGGCCGAAACTGTAAAATTCAGAACAATGTCAGCCTCTTCAACGGCGTGGAGCTTGAGGACGGCGTATTCTGCGGTCCAAGTTGCGTGTTCACGAATGTCGCCAATCCGCGAGCCGAGATCGAGCGCAAGAGCGAATTCCAGCGAACCCTGGTCAAACGCGGGGCCACCATTGGCGCCAACGCGACGATCGTATGTGGTCACGAACTCGGCGAGTACTGCTTTGTTGCGGCTGGAGCCGTGGTCACAGAAGATGTCCCGGCCCATGCGCTGGTGGCTGGCGTGCCAGCCCGCCGGATTGGTTGGATGAGCCGAGCCGGGGGCCGCCTCGGCGACAACCTCGTCTGCCCGATCGACGGATCGCGCTACCGGTCGAGAGCGGACGGCAGAGGACTCGAGATGATCTCATGAGCCGGCACCGGGCGAGACCAAGCGACCGAGAAGTCCGAGAGCGAGGGTGCGACGCGCATGGAATTCATTGATCTCAAGGCCCAGCGCGAGTGCATTCGGGCCGAGCTCGATGCGGCCATTGCGCGAGTGCTCGAACACGGTCAGTTCATCATGGGCCCGGAGGTCGCCGAGCTCGAGCGTCAACTTGAGGAATACACTGGCGCACGCCACGCCATCACTTGCGCGAGCGGCACCGACGCATTGCTGATCGCCATGATGGCCAAAGGCGTCAAGGCGGGAGACGCCGTGCTCTGCCCCGCCTTCACCTACACAGCCACGCCGGAATCGATCGCCCTTCTTGGTGCCAGTCCCGTGTTCGTGGAGGTCGAGGAGGCGACCTTCAATTTGGCGGCCGATAAGCTCGAATGCGGGTTGGCGGCGGCCGCGGCGGCCGGCCTCAATCCAGTCGGAATTATCGCAGTTGATCTCTTCGGACTGCCAGCCGATCATGATACAATTGCTGCGTTCGCGCGCGCGAACGGGCTCTGGGTCCTTTCCGACGCCGCGCAGTCCTTCGGGGCAAGCCTAGAAGGGCGCAGGACAGGAACCCTCGGCGATGTCTCTGCGACGAGCTTCTTTCCAGCCAAGCCTCTTGGATGCTACGGCGACGGGGGCGCCATATTCACCGATGACGACGAACTCGCCGAAGTGATGCGGTCGATCAGGTTGCACGGCAAGGGCGCCGAAAAGTACGACGTGGTTCGTCTTGGCGTGAACGGCCGGCTCGATACGATCCAGGCCGCCATCGTCATCGAGAAGTTGAAAATCTTCCCGCGCGAGATGGCGGCCCGGCAGAAGATCGCCGAACGCTATTCAAACCTGCTTGCCAACCACGTCGTTGTCCCTCGGATCGCCAACAGAGCCCGATCCGCCTGGGCTCAGTACACGATCCGCGTACTTTCGGATCGGCGTGACCGATTGGCGCAGCGCCTCAAGGCAGCAGGCATTCCGACACAGATCTACTACCCGCGTCCTTTGCATCACCAACCGGCCTATCGGGCCTACCCGGTCGCAGCGGGTGGCGTTCCGGTGGCGGAGCGCCTGCCGTCGGAAGTGCTCAGCCTGCCAATGCACCCTTATCTTAGCGCCGCGAACCAAGAACGGATTGCCTCGGCAGTCCGTGACGCATTGGCAGACAACGTCACCGAATAACGCCGACGGTCCGCCGAGACCCGCGACGCCTTTTGGAGGACCGCCTACTTTCGATCTGACAGCAGTCGCCGGCTTAACAAGACCGCCCAGGCCCCCCTCATCGCCCGCAAGCGCACGCTGGCCACAAGGCGGCCTCGCGATATCTCTACCCCGCCCTCTCTCCGGCTCCAGCCCACCCCCCGGTCTCCTCGGTCCGGTAGCACCGTGCGAAATGTCCCGCGGCAAGCGTGACGGGCTCAGGCGGCGACGTTCGGCAAAGGTCGCTAGCGAACGTACAGCGTGGCGCAAAAGCGCAGCCAAGAGGCAGGTTGGCAAGGTCTGGCGGACTCCCCGGAATGGCCGGCAGCCGCTTGCCGGTGAGCCGGCCGCCGGCCGCCCGCGTGGAGAGAAGCCCGATGGTGTAGGGATGCCGGGGCGTGCGGATCACGTCGCGAATCGGCCCCGCCTCGACGATGCGGCCCGCGTACATCACGGCGATGCGATCAGCGACCTCGACCGCCACCGAGATGTCGTGCGTGACGAAGATCACGGAGAGCCCGAACTCACGCTGCAATTCGCGCAGGAGCAGAAGAATTTGCACCTGCACCGTTGCATCGAGCGCCGTCGTCGGCTCGTCGGCCAGGAGAACTTTCGGCCGACTGGCAAGCGCCAGCGCAATCATGGCTCGCTGCCGCATTCCGCCCGACATCTCGTGCGGATAGGCGTCAAGCCGTCGCGCCGGATCCGGGATGCGCACGCGCGTCAACATGTCGAGCGCCCGGTTGCGCGCCTCCTTCCTGGACAATGATTCATGCTGGCGGACGGCTTCGCTGATCTGGTCGCCGACGGTAAAGACCGGATCCATCGCCAGCATCGGTTCCTGGAACACCATCGAAACAGTCTTGCCGCGAAAGTCCTCGAGCGCGCGGCCCGCCAGCGCCATGACATCCGTTCCATCGACGATGATCCGCCCTTCGACACGCGATGTCCTGGGCGGATGGAGCCGCAGGATCGAGCGCAGCGTCACGCTCTTGCCCGAGCCCGACTCGCCGAGCAGCGCCACCACCTCTCCGCGCGCCAGTGACAGGTCAACCCCGTCGAGCGCCCGAACCGGCTTGGCGCCGCCGCTGAATGTCACCGTGAGGCCGCGAATGTCGAGGACGGGTTGCGCTTGCGACTCGCTCATGGGTCAGCTCTCAGCTGATGGCTCCCGCCTGGCTGTGCCCCGATCCCGGCGCTGCCATGTGGCAGGCAACCGCATGATCGCCGCCGCGAACGAACAGTGGCGGTGCCGATGCCGCGCATACCGCCTCCGCGAATCGGCAGCGCGTGTGGAATCGACATCCGGGCGGCGGATTAATGGGGTTCGGCGGATCTCCGGCGAGAGGCGCCGTCTCGGTGCGCCGGTCCGGGTCCATCGACAGCATCGAGCCGAGCAGCGCTTGCGTGTAGGGATGTCGCCCGCCGCCATAGAGCTGTTCCGATGGCCCGATCTCGGCCACCCGTCCGAGGTACATCACCATGACGCGGCTGGCGATGAATCGCACGACCTCAAGATCGTGACTGATGAAAATGTAGGTGAGCCCGATGTCGTCCTTGAGATCCAGCAACAGGTTCAGCACCTGTGCCTCGACCGACTTGTCGAGCGCCGACACGGCCTCGTCGAGGATCAGGATCCTGGGCTCCAGCGCCAGCGCGCGCGCAATGTTGACGCGCTGCCGCTGTCCGCCCGAAAGCTCGTGCGGATAACGGCCCGCGAACCGGAGCGGATCAAGCCCCACCCGGTCGAGCAGCCGCCGCGCCCGCCTCACGGCATCCGATCCGTTGATCCCATGCACGGCCGGGCCGTAGGCAATCGAGTCTTCGACCGTCATGCGTGGATTGAGCGATGCGTAGCTGTCCTGAAACACCATCTGCACCTGCGACCGGAACGCCTTCATGGTGAGTCCGCCTGCGCCCGGCGACCTGCCTGCGAGACGGACGCTGCCGCTGTCCGGCTTGATCAGATGCATGATGACACGCGCCGTCGTCGACTTGCCGCAGCCCGACTCCCCGACGATGCCGAGCGTCTCGCCAGCCTTGACGTCGAAGGAGACGCCGTCGACTGCGCGCACGACAGCCTTCGCTTTGCCGAAAAGGCCCGACTTCATCGGGAAGTGCTTGACGAGATCGCGAACCTCCAGAAGTGCCGGCGGCGCCATTGCGGCGGCTGGCGGCTGCCCGGTCTCGGTTGCGAGCGTCGCTGTGCTCATTGGCTCAGGCCTTGATGTCCATGGCGGAACGCAGTCCGTCGGTCAACAGGTTGAATGAGATCGAAGTGACGAAAATCATGACGCCCGGAAGCGCGCAGAGTATTGGCTGGGTGTAGAGCGCGGTGCGCAGCGTGTTGAGCATCAGCCCCCACTCCGGATCCGGCGGCTTCACGCCGAGACCGAGAAAGGAGAGGCCGGAAGCCAGAATCATCGACACCGCGATCAGGCTCATGGCGTAGACAAAGATCGGCCCGAGGACATTGCCAAGCACATGATGCCGAATGATCGAGATGGCGCCGCCCCCGCTTGCCCGCGCCGCATCGACATAGTCGAGCGTCCTCACGCCGGTCGTCACGCTTTCCGCCACGCGTGCGATGGGCGGAATGAAGACGACCGTGAGCGAGATCAGGCCATTGACGATGCCGGCGCCCATGGCTCCCGAGAGCGCGATTGCGAGCAGCACCGACGGAAAGGCGAAGAACACGTCCATCGTGCGCATCAGGATCGAGTTGACCCACCCGCCGATGTAGCCCGCAGCGATCCCGATCGTGCCGCCTATGAAGAGCGCGAGAAACACCGGCGTCACTCCCATGAACAGGGACAGACGGGCCCCGTAGATGAGCCGCGAGAGCATGTCCCGTCCGAGCTCGTCCGTGCCGAGCGGGAATCCGTCCGTTCCGGGTGGCCGCAGGCGGCGCAGCGTCATGCCCTTGTAGGGATCCTGCGGCGCGATCCACGGCGCAAGGATCGCCATCAGAACGATGATCGCGATCATCGCCAAGGCTCCAACCGCGACCGGATCGCGCCGGAACCGGCGCCACACGGTCGCCCAGTACCCGGGCGAGCGGACGATCGGACCATCGAGAGCGTCAGGCGCGGCCTTGAGCATGTGCGTCAGCTCCGGGCGATGCGAGGGTCGAGCGCCGTTTGTACGACATCGACCACGAGATTGAGCAGCACGAAGAAGCAGGCGAGCACCAGAATTGTGCCCTGCAGGAGCGGCAGGTCACGCTGGAAAATTGCGTCGTTGAGCAAGAGCCCTGTTCCCGGCCAGTTGAACACGGTCTCGATCAGGATTGAGCCGCCGAGCAGGTAGCCGAGCTGGATGCCCATCACCGCCATGGACGTGGGAGCCGCGTTCTTGATCACGTGACGCAGCACGCCACGTGAGGAAAGGCCCTTGGCCCTGAGCCCGGCAATGAACTCATGCGAGAGAATCTCGGCGACGAGGGCGCGCACGGTGCGCGCGATGATGCCCATCGGAATGACCGACATGGTGACGGCCGGAAGAATCATGTGTCGCACGTGCGCCCAGTTCCATTGCCAGGCATCCGAGCCGCCGGGCCCCGCGCCGGTCGGCGGCAGCCAGTTGAGGTAGGAGGCAAACACGATGACCAGGACCATGCCGAGCCAGTAGTGCGGCACCGACACGCCGATGACGCTGATCGCCGAGGCGGTCTTGTCGACCCAGGTGTCACGGAAATAGCCCGCGATGAACCCGAACAAGGTCCCGAAGACGAACCCGATGGTCGTTGCCAAGGCCGCCAGGATCAGCGTGTTGCCGACCGCCTTCGACACTTCCGCCACCACCGGCCGATTCGTTCTTATGGAAGTCCCAAGATCGCCGGAAATTGCCCTCCCGAGCCAGCGCAGGAATTGCTCGACGTAGGGCCGGTCGAAACCGTAGAGCGCCATCATCTGCTGCTTGAGGCTCTCGGACGCATCCGGCGGCAGGATCGAGACCAGCGGGTCACCCGGGGCGAGATGGACGAGCATGAAGCAAACGCCCGCCACGCCCAGCATGATCGGCAGCGTGTAGAGTATGCGTTTGGCGATGTAGAGAGGCATGTCTCGCCGCGGGGCTCCCTCGGCCGTTGACGGACTTGGATTATCGGTTGGCCTACGGTCGCTTATAGCGGACAAAATCATAGGGCTGTAGCATCCGCTGGGGCACTGCCCGAGATTCATTCGGCCCGCCCGACAATCCGGCGCGGCCGCCGGTTGCCATCCCGTCCGCGACCGCGCCATGCATCCCAGGGAACAGCAGTCGCGCCGGCCCATTGTTGGCGCCGAGGGAGCAAGAAAATGAAGCTGCTGATCATCAATCCGAACACCAGCGATGCGATCACCGCGCGCGTGCTCGGCGAGGCCCGGCGCATCGCGTCCCGCGACACCGAACTCAAGGCCGTCACGGGTCGCTTCGGCGCTCGCTATGTGGCAAGTCGCGCCGCCTACGCCATCGCCGGCCACGCCGCACTTGAAGCCTATGCCGAGCATGCCGCCGATGCAGACGCGGTTCTGCTTGCTTGCTTTGGCGACCCAGGCCTGTTCGCACTGAAGGAGCTCGCCCGACAACCTGTGGTCGGCATGGCGGAGGCGTCATGCCTGACGGCGGCGGCGCTGGGCGGACGATTCTCGATCGTGACTGGCGGCGAGCGTTGGGCCCCCATGCTCGAAGAGTTCGTCGCGTCGATCGGATTGCGGGAGCGCCTCGCCGCGATCGAGACAGTGGCACCTTCAGGCGCCGACATAGCGCGCGACCCGGACGGCGCGCTCAACATGCTTGCGGACGCCTGCACCGAGGCGGTCGCCCGCCATCGCGCGGATAGCGTCATCCTTGCGGGAGCCGGGCTGGTCGGCCTCGCTGCTCGGATTGCGCATCGCGTGCCCGCCCCGCTCGTCGATTGCCTCGCCGCCTCATTGCGCATGGCCGAGACTCTGGCGCGAGCCAACGTGGCAAAGCCCGAGCGCGGCTCCTTCGCCGCGACCCCGCCCGTCGAAACGGTGGGGCTCGCCCCGGCATTGGCGGCGACGCTGGAGAAGGGCGGCGTGTGACCCGGTTTCGGGGCGAAAATACCACCGTCCGAGAGGCAGGGCCTGAGCGATTGCGCCGCGGTATGGGTGACGGATCCCGGCGGCCCGACGGAAGGGTATTTCGTCATCAGTCCCGGCAGAAACCCGTCGCCGCGGACGCCATCGTGGGCCCTTCTCCAAAAAGGCAACCGGGCGCCGCCAGTGCGCCCGGTCCGGTTCGATCAAAACGCTGGCTTTGACGGCCGCTTACTCGATCCACACCGGCGCAAGGTCGACGAACCAGCTCTTCGGCTGCACGAAACCCTTGATCTTGGCGCTCATAGCACGCGGGCC
>CAYWBX010000048.1:0-10636 GCA_964456015.1 uncultured Hyphomicrobiaceae bacterium
CCGGATCATCCTCTGCGCTTCGCCGTCGAGCCGGCAAGCGGCGGGCTGAAGCCATACCTTCTGGTGCGCGGCCGTCTCGAGGCGCTCGTGACGCGGGCGGTCTACTATGACCTGGTCGAACTGGCCGTCGCGGAGGGCGAGTCCTTCGGCGTATGGAGCGGCGGAGCGTTTTTCGTCATGCCGCAGCTCCCGGGCTGAATGAGCCATCGCCGGCCATCGTTCTCGGTCTCCGAGTTTCGCCGAGCCGCCTCCGTCATCCCGAATGGGCCGTCGGTCTCCGGGCCGACCATGGGCGGCACGCACGGCTTGGGGTCGATGGTGGCCCGCCGGCCACAACAACGTGTGCCCGCTCGTTTGTTAACCATTTGTTAACCATTGCGGCTCAGCGTTCTCCACAAGGAGCTAGAGTCGCTCCTCGATATGGCTGCTCCCCCGCCCAGGGAGCCGCCTTCCACCGGGCGGCATGGGGCCGCCCGCACGCTGCAACGCGGCGGCAGATCAGCCTGCCGCCGGCAAAGGTACGGTCAGTTCATCTCTCTCTCTCTCTCAGTCGACCCAGAACAGCGGCTCGGACGGTGCCAAGACACCGCCGAGCCGCAAGCCTTTGACGCGCGTTGCGAGTCCGGTCGAATCATCCGTCTCGACGGCGATGCCGCTGAGCGTCGCAGCGCCGGAGGCCGGTTCATGCCGCCCGCGCGGGATGCGCGTGAGGAAGCGGTTGAGCGGCTCGTCCACCTCCATCCCGATCACCGAGTCATAGTCGCCGCACATGCCGACATCCGAAATGAAGGCCGTCCCGGCCGGCAGAATGCGCTCATCGGCAGTCGGTGCGTGCGTGTGGGTGCCAACGACCAGGCTCGCACGGCCGTCGAGAAAGTATCCCATCGCCTGTTTTTCGCTCGTCGCCTCGGCGTGGAAATCGACGATGATGGCGTCGGCGCGCTCCTTAAGCGGGCAGGCGCCGATCTCTGCCTCGAGCGCCCGGAACGGGCAGTCGAGCTCGAGCATGAACACCCGGCCGAGAGCATTGGTAACGAGCACGTCGGCGCCGTTGCGTGCCCGGAAAAGGCCGGCGCCCTGGCCGGGCGTGCCCGCCGGAAAATTCAACGGCCTGAGGAGCCGCGGCTGGCGCCCGATGAAGACGAGAGCCTCCTTCTGGTCGAAGGCGTGGTTGCCGAGCGTCAGCGCGTCGGCGCCGGCATCGAGCAACTCGTGCGCGATGGCCTCGGTGATGCCGTAGCCGCCGGCCGCGTTCTCGGCGTTGATGACCACGAAATCGAGCTTGTAGCGCCCGATGAGACCCGGAAGCAGGTCGGCGACGACCTTGCGCCCGCTGCGTCCGACAACGTCACCGAGAAAGAGAAGTCGCATCCGGATTGAGCTTCGCGCCGTTGGGAGGGAGTGGAAAGGAAACGAGGATCGGTTCGCTCATCTGGTGCAATGGACAAGCCGGGTCGGCGTAAGCACCCAGTCGAGCGGTTCGTCATAATCGAGATGCGGCACCGCGTCGACCTCCTGCGCATCGAAGGCGAGACCCATGGCCACGACGCCGCGCCCTCGCTGGCGCAAGAACCTGAGTGTGCGATCATAAAAGCCGCCACCATAGCCGAGCCGCCAGCCCGCCCGGTCGAAGGCGAGAAGCGGCACGAGCAGCACGTCCGGGACGACCGCAGGCTTGGTCGCGAGGGGTTCCCGGATGCCCCACATCCGCTCGGTCACGGCGTCGCCAGGCGCCCAAGCGCGAAAGAGCAGGGGAGCGGCCTTTCCCTGCATCACGGGAAGACAGAGCGGGTGTCCGGCCGCTGCCAGCGCGCTGAGTGTAGGCAACGTGTCGATCTCCTCGCCGATCGACAGGAAGCCGGCGACCGCGGCGCCGGGTTGTGCGGCAAGATGCGCCAACGCCCGTTCGGCGATCGCAGCGGCGGCCGCCGCGCGTTCACCAGCCGGGATGGCGCTGCGTCGGGCCCGCATGGCGGCGCGCAGTTCGGACTTCGCGTCGCTCACGGGTGGCTTCGGGCTCCTGCGGATCGTCGCCGGTCTGACGCCGGCAATGCGTGACGAACGATGCGTGGCAGAGCCGCGATGGCCGTCGGGCGTCGATCCCGCGTGGTCCCTACTTGTGTAGGTGGGCACCATGTGTCCGGACCCACGAGCCCGGTCAGGGACAGCACCCTCGCGGTGAGTATAGGCCCAGGGGTCGTTATACCCTGACGCACCCCGCAGCCCTGCGCACGCGTCCATTCTATGTGGGGCGAGGAATGAATCCATTCAATTCCGGGCCTCGCCCACAGGGGCGGCAGGCGTGCCGCTGCAACCGAGGGCGGGACCCGGCCGCTGCCGTCATTCGGCTGAGACGCCCAGCATTACCTGGATGTTCTGCACGGCCGCACCCGAGGCTCCTTTGCCGAGATTGTCGAGTCTCGCCACCAAAACCGCCTGCCTGTGACGCTCGTTGCCGAACACGCGGAGTTCCAGAAGGTCGGTATCGTTGAGCGCGAGAGCATCGATGCGCCCGCCCTTGGTCGAGGCGTCGTCCGCCTTGACCACCTTGACGAGCCGCGCGCCCCGGTAGTGTGCCTCGAGGACCGCCTCGAGATCGCGCGCTGACGGCTTGCCCGGCAGCGTGTCGAGGTGGAGCGGCACCGAGACCAGCATCCCCTTGTGGAAGTTGCCAACCGAGGGCACGAAAATCGGCCGCCGCGCGAGTTTGGAATAGAGCTGCAGCTCCGGCACGTGCTTGTGCTCGAGGCCGAGCCCGTAGACCTCGAAGAGGGGCGCCTTGCCCGTCTCGTAGGCCTCGATCATCGACTTGCCGCCGCCGGAATAGCCGGACACCGCGTTGACCGTCACCGGATAGTCTGCCGGAATGACGCCGGCCGTGACCAGCGGCCTGAGGAGCGCGACGCCGCCGGTCGGATAGCACCCGGGATTGGACACCCGCCTGGCCGCGGCGATCGCCGATGCCTGCTCGGCATCCATCTCCGGAAAGCCGTAAACCCAGCCGGGCGCCACCCGATGCGCGGTCGATGCGTCGACGATCCTCGGGCCGTCCGGGCCAAGCTCCTCGGCAAGCTGGACGGCCTCCCTGGCGGCGTCATCCGGCAGGCAGAGAACGACGACGTCAACCTCCCGCATTAGCGCCTGACGTGCCGCTGGGTCCTTCCGCTTTTCGGGTGCGATCGAGCGCACCTCGATCGCAGACTGGCGGGCGAGCCGCTCGCGGATCTCCAGACCGGTGGTGCCGGCCTCTCCATCGATGAAGACGGTGGGCTTGGCAGCCTTGCGCGCGGCGGCTGCGGAACCGGCGGGCGGCCGGGCGGTGGACTTGGATGGAGTGCTCGTAGTCATAGGGGCGGCTCCTCGGGCGGTCGGCTGTGGGCTGAAGGAACGCCGTCTGCGGTTGCGAGGCCTCGCGAAAAAGAAAAAGCCGCGCAGACAGGCGCGGCTCTTGCGATGGCACGGATAGCGTCAGCCAGCCGTCATCGCACCCGCGCTTCGGCGTGGGTGCTGCAACGTCGGCGGATTTCGAAACCCAGTGTCATGAGGAGGCTATATGCGGCCCGCGGGGGCGTCTGTCAATCGCGCGATGCGAGATCCCCGGAACGTGCGCCCGGCGCACTCCCTCGCGTTCGGCGTCAGCGCGCACGCTTCGCCAACGCGATTGCCCGCGCGATGAGCCGGCGGATCGGACCGGGCATCCGCTCGATCGCCGCTTTCAGGCGACGGCGACTGGCGAGCGCGCCGTGGGTGTAGAGCCGGCCGCGCACCGACAGGGCAAGCGCATGGTCAAAGACCGAGACGGCGCCGTCGGCAAAATCCATCTTGTAGTCGTGGCGCGGCGGCAGCAGGTCGAGGCGGCAAAGACCCAGGGCGTAGCAGTCGGCAAGCGACTCTTCGAGCAGCACCGCGCCCGCGCCGAGCTTCTCGAACGCCAGCGCATAGACGGCGACGTGCAGAAAGCGCACGCCCTTGCATTCGAGCACAATCTGCAACGCGCCGATCTCGCCCGCAGACCTGAGCGCCAGCACGTCGCAGGCGACCTGCCGCCCTGGATCCGTCGCGAAGCCTGAGAAGAACCTCTCGAACCGCGCGTCGGCCAGCGCGAACGAGATGCGGTCGCGCTCGTCGAGCCAGGCCCGCTTCATCTCGACCGCTCGGCGGGCGAGCGCGCCGGCTTCCGCTGTCTTCCGGTGCCGTTCGAAGCTGAGCGAGCCGCGCTCCTCGAGCCGGCGGCGCTGGCGGCGGCGGTTCTTCGCGCGTGTCTTCGACGGCAGCCCTTGACAGTAGCTCTCGAAATCGCCGGCCCGCGCGAAATCGAGGTAAGGCGCCTCCTCGATCGCCGTGATCGTCGCGCCAAGGCGGGCGAGCAGCGGCGCAACGGTCGCATCGGCGCGCACCCGGCGCAGGTTGGCGAGATCGGCGCGCGTCGCCCGGACGGCGAACCGCCATGCGGCCTCGAGCGTGCCGATCTGGCACGCCGTGGGATCGGCGATCACGTCGCCATACTGCGACACCGGCGCTCCGAGCCAGGCGAGCTGGCGCAGCCCGAAGCGGCGCTCGATCACCAGCGGAAAGATCAGGACGAGGCGGCCCTCTGCCCGTCCGGTGACGATCGCGAGACGCGTTCGGCGGGAGCTTGTCGCATCGAGGTAGGTCCGCGCCCAGTGCCAGCACCAGGCGTGGGACTGGAAAACGTGCTCGGGCCGCGCCGAGGCTGCAAAAAGCGTGTCCCACTCCTCGGCGAGAGCGTCAAAGCCGTCGAGGCTATCGACCAGCGTCAGCGTCAGCGCGCCCGCTGGCGCAGAGGCTTCGGCTTCGGACCTGCGAAGGACCGGCGCCGCCGGTTCGAAGCCGACGCGGCGCAGCGCGAGTTCAGTCATTGGGCTCCTCGGCGGAGGGAGAAGGGGCTTCCGCCGGGCGAGCAAGACACGTGCCACGGCCGGGCGGAGGGGAAGTTATTGGCGGGAGGAGCGCGGCGATGGCCAGGGGCTGCCCCGGCGCGGTGAAGCCCCGCGCCGGATTGCTAGCGCGGGTTTGCGGCCTTTCTACGCTTGTCGGACACCACCCGCCCTTCCTTCAGCACAAGCTTCAGGTCCCGCACATTGTCGATGCTCTCGAGCGGGTTTGCGCCGACGACGATCAGATCGGCGAGCTTGCCGACTTCGACCGTTCCCAGGTCATCGCCGACACCGCACACCATCGCGCCGTGTTTCGTCGCGGCAAGCAGGGTCTGCCACGGCGTCGCCCCGTCCTTGACCCACAGCCCCATCTCCAGAAGCGCCGCGTCCTTGAGCGGCCGAATGTCCGAGCCGAGCGCCATCTTCACGCCGGCATCGAGCGCCTTGCGGAACCACGCCGCATGGACGTCGCTTGCCGCATCGGCGCGACAGCAGAGCGAAGGGGCGAGATTGCGCTGCCTGAGATAGGCGCGCTCCCACTCGTTGCCGGCCTGCTTCGGCGTCAGGTGCGTGATCGCGAGGGTCGGCACGTACCAGGCATCATGCTTCAGAAACTGCTCGATGCACGCGTCGTCCATGATGTAGCCGTGCTCGACGGTGTGTGCGCCGAGCCGGAGCGCCTGCTTCACGGCGTCCGGGTTGGTGGCGTGCGCCATCACCTTGAACTCGCGCTGGCGGCAGATCTCGAAGGCTGCGACGAGCTCGTCCTCGAGCAGGAAGGAGTGCCAGTGCCGGTCCCAGGCCGGGCCCATGATCCCGCCCGACAGGTTGAGCTTGATGTGGTCGACGCCGTTCTTGATCTGCTCGCGGATGGCTTTCACGAAACCGTACGGCCCGTCGCATTCGAGCGCATGGCCCGAGGTCAGGAAATGCCCGCCGGTCGTCGTCAGGAAATGGCCGCACGCATAAAGGCGCGGCCCGACGAACAGGCCTGAATCGA
This sequence comes from uncultured Hyphomicrobiaceae bacterium, assembly GCA_964456015.1. GTDB lineage: Bacteria > Pseudomonadota > Alphaproteobacteria > Rhizobiales > Hyphomicrobiaceae. The sequence goes on from CAYWBX010000048.1 coordinate 5,899, forward strand.
AGGCGCGCTTCCAGGCCACGTCCATGAAGCTGTGCGTTCCGGCGCAGCGGAAGCCGATGATCCCGGATTCGGTGAGCGAGGACATCAGGCGATGGCCGAAGAGCGCCACCTGATCGGCGAGCGGCATGTCGGCGAGCGACAGATAATCCGGATGGATGTGGACGTCCCAGAGTCCCGGCAACAGGTAGGCGCCCGCCAGGTCGATGACCTCGGCGTTGCCGGCCTCCAACGCCCGCCCGCCCGTCGCGATCTCGCAGATGCGGCCATCGTCGCCGATCGCCACCGTCGTCCCCGGCTGGGGCGTGGGCTGAACGCAATCGATCAGGGTTGCGTTCGTGAGCAGCGTGCGCATGGGGATCGGCCTCGCGGTCAGGGGTTAACGCCGAGCGCGTTGAGGAAGTCTGCCACATCCGACCCATACCGCAAGCGCGCGGGTGGAGGCCTCGTGAGCGGCGGCCCGAGAGGTCAAGTCGATTGTCCGAGCTACGCAGTTTGGAGCTCAGTTAATAAATTAATAGCGAAACGGCCGCTTGGGCATGGCCTCGATGCCCATTCGTCGCGCACCCAAGGCAAGTTGGTGAAATCGCCATGTGTCGCCCAGCATCATACCGCCGGTCCAACCGGCGAACCCTGCCTAGGATGCGCGTACATCTTCACACGTGGCGCCTACCGCAAATAGACAGGGCTAGTATCCATAGACAAGCTTGACCCAGTGCCACCAAATTTTACATGCTGGCGGCTCGAAGCTATGGAGGGCAAACAATTCTTTTTAAACAGATTCGGACGCTTCGCTTAGATTGGTCCCGAGGGCGCCCAAGAACTGGCGTCGGGCCTGGAACGCTTGATTAGCCTGATCAGGACGGGGGACGTTGGTGCGTTTAGTCGACGAGATCCTGCGGTGGCCACAAATGCGGGATGGGTGCGATATTCACGCCCTCACTAGCCACCTCACTGCCAAGGCAAACCAGCTGCTGTCGACGCAAGCCGTGGAGGATGCGCTGCGATGGCTCTCAGTGAGGGAATTGGTCACGAGAGACGGAGACCAGGTTTGGTTGAGCGAACCCGATCGGCGGGAACTCGATCTGTATGGAAAACTTGAAGGGCGCTTGAATTCGAATGCTTTGCTTGAGCGAATTGGGGTCTCCGGCAGCGAGTATGTGTTCCAGAACACAGCGTTGGGTGGCGCCCGCGGGGACGGCCCGCTCACGAGGCCCGACTTCACGCTCGCTGCCATTCGATCTTGGAGATTCGATCCACAGCGGACCCTCGAAGTGTTCAGCTTCGAGGTTAAAAACCGTGCAGGGGCAACAATTCCCGCCGTCTATGAGGCGGTCGCGCATGGACGCTTCGTGCACTACCCCTACTTGGTTTGCCCTCGGTCGCAATTGGATGAAGCCGCAAATGAGGCGCTGCGCACCGCCTGCGTGCGAGAACGTATAGGGCTAATCCTCTTCGATATCGTGGTCCCCGGCGAGGGCGACTTCAACATCGAGCGCCTCGAGGTGGCGCACGAAGCAGAGCGGCGCGCCCCCGATCCAGTTCTCGTGCAGCGTCACCTCGAAAGGAGATTGTCGTTAGAGAACTGCATGACTTTGGAAGCCTATGCAGCAAGGGCAGGCGGGTGAGCGGGAAGGTGATCACTATCGTCAACAGGAAGGGCGGCGTCGGGAAGACGACGCTCACGCTTGCGCTGGCAGATACCCTAGTCGGCTCAGTCGCGCAGCCGTATGACCCCGCGAGGCGGCTCGTGGTAGCAGTCGATCTTGATCCTCTAGGCAGCCTAACGCGCGCCCTCCTTTTTGACAGGACAGATTTGACCGGGGCGCGACTGCGGAGCGCGATTGATGAAGGAAGAACGCTTGCCCGTGCACTTGACCATCGGTTGACAGGAAAAAAGAAATGTCCGGCAGAGAGGTACCTTACGCACGGGGTGGGACCGACGGGCTTTACATACTCGCTCCTCGCCAACGGCTCAGACGCTTGGGACGTGGAACGGCATGCGCTTAAGAAGAAGGAAGGTGAGGTGAAGCTCAAGAGTGCAGTGCGGGAACTGCTCGATCAACTAGCAAGCCAGTACACCTACGTTTTGATTGATTCGCCGCCAGGGCAGACGGTGATTGCCGAGGCTGCTATTCAACGATCTGATCTGCTGCTCTGCCCGATTGCACCCGACTACCTGTCGTATTGGGGGCTCGAATCCTTTGACCGGTATTTGCAAGAACTGTTCGGGGAGGGCGCGGGCGCGCGGCCGCCGGCCAGATATGTGTTCACAAAGTTCAAGCCGAGGCCGCCAGGGTACGATCCGCAGAATGAGATATATGAGTTAGTCGGCGCTTTCGCCGCGCCGAATAGGTACGTGACACTCCTGAAGGAGGCGGGCGCGACGCCAATTGGCGGCGGTCAGCCAATCTCGCTGCCGTACGATCCGAGGTTGGTGACACGCCTGGAAGGACCGCCGCGGCCGGGGCTCCGATGGCTTTGGGGGCGAATATATAAGCAGGCAACCCAGCAGGAGTTGCGGCGGCTTGCGTTTGCGGTGAAGGAGGAACTGACGAAGGAGGAACCTAGGCGTGGTCGATCGGACATCGTTGATCAGGGCACTCGAGCCGGTCGCTAGGCCGACTGGCACGCAGGCGGAGGCGATACGCAAGGCGCTTGATAAGGCGTTGACGGAGATGGTGCTGTCGCTGCCGCTTGCCGCAGCAATCGGCCTCAGTCCAGCCGTGCGCGCAGAACTCGAAGTCGTAATCAACTCGCTCGATCAAAAACCTACCGAGAAGCTAGCCGCGGTGTGGGAACCGAGGCGAAAACTCGATGCAGATTTGAAGCGCACGGTGAAGAAGGAGTTGATCGATCTTCTCTACAAAAGGCGAGCTGCTTATGAGCCAATTGCCACTTCCCTGGAGGATGCCCGCGCAGGCGATGTGGCGGCATTGCAAGCAGTGATCGAACATGTCGCGCCAATTAAGGATCTAAAGAGTTTGCTTGCGAAGTGGGACAAAAACTTCAAGCCAGCGCCAACGACGCGCAGCGGTCTCGTCACGCGACTTAGCGAGCTGCTCAATGGCGCGGCCCCAGTAGAGCATGCGCCGAAAAGAGCTCGGCCGAGGTAGGTAGCGAGGCTTGCATTGCGGCATGAAAATTGTCCATTTTTCTCGACGACAGCGAACGGCTTGGCTGATTACGAGGAGGAAAGTTGGAGGCGAAGCTCTGATCGGAACGCTGGGCGCCGCTCTCCGTCGGTCAGCTTTTTGCTGTCGTAAACGAGGGATGGAAAGCCAGTCTCTCGGCGTTGGGAGCTGATAGTCGGTGCACGCACCCATCACTATGACCGCTTCTTCTCAATCTCACTTTCTCCAAGCGCTCCCTCACAACCCCGACACGATCGCAACGAGTGCGATGAGCGTCAGCACTGCCGCCGAGGCGCCCGCGACGAAGCGTCCGCGCCGCGTCGTCCCCGCCCGGTCGAGGATCAGGAGCGCGCCGAGGACAGCCGCCACGGTGAGGTCGATGGCCGCGATCCCGGCAAGGCCGAGACCTTTGCCCGGCAGATAGCGCAGTTCCACCACGATCGCCGCCGCAAGCCCGATGAGTACGCCGCCGAGGAGCCGCAGCCAGAAGGGATCGTCGGCCGCCGGCAGCCCGACGAGACGCGCCAGGAGGCGCGGGACAATCAGCGCGGCAACTCCGATGCCGAGCTTTGCGACGAGGTCGATCCATAAAAGCTGTTGCACCATGGCCGCGACGCGCTCCCCCCGCTCAGCTCGCCAACTGGACGGGTTCCAGCGCCGGCCGGCCGAGGATCAGGTCGGAGGCCTTGTCGGCGATCATCATCGTCGCGGCGTTGAGGTTTGCGGAAAGCATCGTCGGCATCACCGAGGCGTCGACCACCCGGAGCCCCTCGAGGCCGTGCACTCTGAGCTGGTCGTCGACGACGGCGAGCGGGTCCGTCGCGGGCCCCATCTTGCAGGTGCCGTTCGGGTGGAACGTGGTCGTGCCGCGCTCCTTGGCCGCGCCGAGGAGTTCCTCGTCCGACTGCACCTTGTCGCCCGGGAAGTCCTCGTAGTCGTAATAGGGCTCGAGCGGCTTCGTCTTGAGCAGCCGGCGGGCGAGCTTCATGCCGGCGAGCAGGACGCGCCGGTCGCTCTCCTCGGCGAGATAGTTGGGCTGGATGATCGGCGGCGCGAAGGGATCGGCCGAGGCGATGCGCACGTAGCCGCGGCTGTCGGGCCGCTGCTGCCAGGAGGCGACCGTCATGCCGGGCTCCTTCTCGAGCTCGCCCTGCACGCCTTCGCGGTAGCTCGCCGGCGTGAACGTGAGCTGCAGGTCCGAGTTGGCGACGTCCGGGTGCGAGCGCCAGAAGCAATAGACGAGCGTCGGCGACTGGGCGAGGATGCCCTTGCGCCGGAACGTCCAGTTGGCAACCTCGATCGCGAGCTTCAAGCCCCGCACGCGCTCGTTGATCGTCTCGATGTTCTTGACGCGGGCGACGAAGCGCGGCGCATAGTGATCCTTGAGATTCTCGCCGACGCCGGGGAGCGCGTGGCGCACCGCAATCCCATGCGTCTTGAGGAGGTCCGGCGGCCCGATGCCGGAGAGCTGGAGTAGCTGCGGCGAGTTATAGCTGCCGCCCGAAAGGATCACCTCGCGGCGCGCGCGCACTTCGATGAGCGCTCCGCCGCGCCCGCCCTTGGCATAGCGCACGCCGACCGCCCGCTTGCCCTCGAGGATGATCTCG
>CAYWBX010000049.1:0-9570 GCA_964456015.1 uncultured Hyphomicrobiaceae bacterium
CGCATCCTCGGCCGCCACCTGCGCCGCGTAAGGAGTCGACTTGCGGGAACCCTTGAACCCCATGGTTCCCGACGACGACCAGGCAATCGTGTTGCCTTGCGCGTCGGTGATGGTGATCATGGTGTTGTTGAAGGATGCGTTCACATGCGCGACGCCCGACGCGATGTTCTTCTTTTCACGGCGGCGGACCTTGCCGCGGGCCTGCGCCTGCTGTTCTTTCGCCATGGATCTCGGAACTCCCGGGAAATTCGTGGTGCCTTCGCGTCGGCTGGTCGACGGACTTGCGCCCGCCGACGACCGGCCGCGCCATCGGTGACGGATTTACTTCGTCGGCTGCTTCTTGCCGGCGATCGGCTTGGCCTTGCCCTTGCGGGTGCGGGCATTGGTGTGGGTGCGCTGGCCGCGAACGGGCAGCCCGCGGCGATGCCTAAGCCCGCGATAGCACCCGAGATCCATCAACCGCTTCACATTCATCGCCACATCGCGTCGCAGGTCGCCCTCGACGACGTAATCGCGATCAATGGTCTCGCGAATCTGCAGAATCTCGCTGTCGGTCAGCTCGTTGACCCGCCGTTCCGGCGGAATACCGACCTTCGTGCAGATTTCCTGCGCGAACTTCGGGCCGATGCCATGGATGTACTGTAGGCCGATGACGACGCGCTTCTGCGTCGGAATGTTCACGCCTGCGATACGTGCCACCTGAAGTCTCCTCGCGGTAAAATCCAGCCCGGTGTCAACCGGCGTCCGTCCCTCGCTCGCCTGACGCCCGCCGGGACGCCACGCTTGGTCGGCCGCACCGACCAGATCCCGTCATCTCCACGCGCCGATTAACGGCGGCTCACCCTCGGCCCTGCCACCCCGGGGGGCGCGCGGGTCATGAACTCCATGACTCGCGGTTCCGGGCGGTTCTAGCGAATGCAAGCGCCGCGACCGCGCGAACGCGCGGCCCCGCCGCTGTCGAACTGGATGCGATTTTGGCCCCCTTGTATCCATCCGGCAACGGCTCGTCAACATGCTGTCGCGCTTTCAGGCCACGACGCTTCGTCGTCACACACGCCAGCCATCACCCGGCCCCGAGCGCGCGGTCGATCTCCTTCTCCACCGTTGCGATGTCGGCCATGCCGTCGACGGAGCGCAGCACGCCTTTGGCAAAATAGTACCCGATAAGCGGCGAGGTCTCGCGGTAATAGGCCATGAGCCTCGCCGCAACCGTCTCGGCGGTGTCGTCCTCCCGGCGAGTGAACTGTGTTCCGCCACACTTGTCGCAGACCCCGGCCACCTTGGGCTGCTTGCTGCGATCATGGTAGCCCTCCCCGCAGGTGGCGCAGGTGAACCGCCCGGAGATGCGGTCGACGAGCAGCTTGTCGTCCACCTTGAGCTCGATCACCGCATCGATCCGGCGCTGTTTGGCCGCAAGCACCCGGTCGAGGGCCGCCGCCTGGGCGAGGGTGCGTGGAAAGCCGTCGAGAATGAAGCCGTTGGCGCAGTCTGATGCGTCGATCCGGTCGGAGATGATCTTGATCACCACGGCATCCGGCACCAGCGCGCCGCGGGCCATGATGTCCCTGGCCTCGAGACCGACCTGGGTGCCGGCCTTGACCGCAGCCCGCAGCATGTCGCCGGTCGAAAGCTGAACGAGATTCCGGCGCTCGGCGAGCGCCTTTGCCTGCGTCCCCTTGCCAGCGCCGGGTGGTCCAAGAAAGATCAGTATCATCGCCTGCCCCGAAACGCTGTCCGCCCTTCACCGCCGCCCGCGCTTGGCGCCGCGCAGACTCGCCTTCTCGATCAGCCCCTTGTACTGGTGGGCGATCAGGTGGCTCTGCACCTGGGCGACCGTATCCATGGTCACGCTGACCGCGATCAGCAGCGACGTCCCGCCAAAGTAGAAGGGCACCGCCCAATAGGAAATGAGGATCTCGGGCAGCACGCACACCAGCGCCAGATAGATGGCGCCGACAACCGTGATGCGGGTGAGCACATAGTCGATGTATTCGGCCGTCTTGGCGCCGGGGCGTATGCCCGGCAGGAAGCCGCCGTACTTTCGCAAGTTGTCCGCCGTGTCGTTCGCATTGACCATGATCGTCGTATAGAAAAAGGCGAAGAACACGATCAGAACGACATAGGTGAGCAGATAAAGCGGCTGGCCGCGGCCCAGGAGCGCCACGATGTTGGTCAGCCACTCGGGACTGTCGCTCGCCTGCATGAAGCTCGCCGCCGTGATCGGCAAGAGCAGCAGCGAGGACGCGAAGATCGGCGGAATGACGCCCGCCGAATTGAGCTTCAGCGGCAGGTGCGAGCTTTCGCCCTGGAACATGCGATTGCCGACCTGACGCTTCGGATACTGAATGAGAAGCCGGCGCTGCGCGCGCTCGATGAACACGATCGCCGCGACCGTGGCCAGCATCAGCGCCAGCAGCGCCAGCAGCAGGGGCACCGAGATGGCGCCCGTGCGGCCAAGTTCGAACAGCCCCGTCATGGCGCCAGGCAGCCCCGCAACGATGCCGGCAAAAATGATCAGCGATGTGCCGTTGCCGACGCCGCGCTGCGTGATCTGCTCGCCGAGCCACATCAGGAACATGGTTCCGCCGACGAGCGTGATGACCGTCGAGATGCGGAAGAACCAACCCGGCTCGAACACCACCGAGCCGACGGATGACCGCTGCCCTTCGAGCCCCAGGGCGATACCGTAGGCCTGGAACGCGGCGAGCGCCACGGTGAGGTAGCGGGTATATTGATTGATCTGCTTGCGCCCCTGCTCGCCTTCTTGCTTGAGCGCCTCGAGCGTCGGCACGACCGCCGTCATCAGCTGCATGATGATCGAGGCCGAGATGTAGGGCATGATGTTGAGCGCGAAGATCGCCATGCGCTCGAGGGCGCCGCCCGCGAACAGGTTGACGAGGCCCAGGATGCCTTTGGAGGCGTTGCGGAATGTCTCGGCGAACGCCTCGGGATTGATCCCCGGCATCGGAATGAACGTCCCGAGCCGGTAGACCAGCAGCGCCGCCAGCGTGAACCAGATGCGCCTCTTGAGGTCCTCGGCCTTCGAGAACGCGCTGAAATTGATGTTGGCGGCCAATTGCTCGGCGGCGGATACCATGGATCGGGCTCTCCTGGCAGGCAGGCCGCCGACCGTGATGCGATCGTGGCGCAGCGTCGAACTACGACGTCATTCGGCCTAATCTGGTGGTGCGAACGACTTCCGGCAACTTCCGCGATGCCGCAACGTCGCCGGCTCGCTCCCGGAGCGCACCGCTGTTCATTCGTCCGAAGCCGCCGCCTTCTTCGTGGTTTTGGCTTTCTTCGCCGCCGACTTGGCTCGCTTCTCCTCGTCTGCCTTGAGGACTTTCGGAACGATCAGCGTCAGCCTGCCGCCCGCCTTCTCGATGGCGGCCTTGGCGGATGCCGTCGCATGATTGGCGGTGATCTGGATTGCGGCCTTCAGTTCGCCGTTGCCGAGGATGCGCACGCCGTCGAGTTCGCGCCGAACGATCCCCGCGGCCTTCAGGGTCCCGACGTCGATCGCCTTGCCCGGATCAAGCCGTCCGCTGTCGATCGCCGCTTGCAGAGTGTCGAGCCCGACCTCGTTGAAGCGCCGGCGATCCATCGACTTGAATCCGCGCTTCGGCAGGCGCCGGTGCAACGGCATCTGCCCGCCTTCGAAGCCGCCGAGCCTGACGCCGGCACGCGCCGTCTGACCCTTGCCGCCGCGCCCGCCCATCTTGCCCATACCCGAGCCGATGCCGCGGCCGATGCGCACGCGCTCCTTGCGCGCGCCGGGGTTGTCCTTGATTTCGTTGAGCCGCATGGGACCCAAACTCCTTGGCTGCATGTGACGGCGGCGCGAGCGCCGCCCCGATTAATCCCGCCTGCCGTCGTCGCGAACGCTCTCCCGCAAGCCCCCGCGTCCGGCCGCGACGGCCCGTCTAGGCCTTGTCCGCGACGATGCGCACCAGATGACGAATCCGGTGCACCATCCCGCGGATCTCCGGGGTATCGGGAACGGTGCGGCGGCGATTGAGCTTGTTGAGGCCAAGCCCCTTCAGCGTCTCGGTCTGCACCTCCGGGCGACGCGCGGCGCTGCGATACTGCTCGATCGTGATGGTCTTGCCGGACGGCGACTTCTGGTCAGGCATCTTTTCTACCTTCGCTTGCAACCGGCGAGCGCCTCACTGCCGGGCGCCGCTCGTCGCGTGACAGATCTCATGCGGCTTCGGGCGCCGCCTCGCCGCTTTCGCCGGCCTGATCCCGGCGGCGGGCGACGATCTCGGACACTTTCTTGCCGCGGCGAGCGGCGACCCCGCGCGGATTCTCCTGCGCCTTGAGCGCCTCGATGGTTGCGCGCACCATGTTGTAGGGGTTCGTGCTTCCGAGCGACTTCGCCACGACGTCACGCACCCCAAGCATCTCGAAGACGGCGCGCATCGGGCCGCCGGCGATGATGCCGGTCCCCGGCGGTGCCGCGCGCACGATCACCCGCCCCGCCCCGTGATGCCCGACGCTGTCGTGATGCAAGGTTCGCTTGTCGCGCATCGGCACGCGATGCAGCGAGCGGCGCGCTGCTTCGGTCGCCTTGCGGATCGCCTCCGGCACTTCGCGAGCCTTGCCATGGCCGAAGCCCACTTGCCCCTGCTGGTCGCCGACCACGACCAGGGCCGCAAAGCCGAAGCGTTTGCCGCCCTTCACCACCTTCGCGACGCGATTGATCGACACGAGCTTGTCGGCGAACTCACTCTTGCGGTCGTCGTCGCGGTCCCGGTCTCTCGACGGATTGCGCGCCATTGTCATCGTCCTTTCACTTTGTGCTCGCGCTCAGGATGTCCATGTCGCATCCGCGCCGGTCGTCTCCAAGCCTTGCTGCGGACCCATCGGGAACCGGCGAGAGCCGTTGCCGCACGCCGGCCGTCTCCCGTCCGGCCGTCAGAAGTTCAAGCCTCCCTCGCGGGCGGCGTCGGCAAGCGCCTTGACGCGGCCGTGGAACATGTACCCGCCGCGATCGAACACCACATCCTTGATGCCAGCCTTGACGGCACGCTCGGCGATGAGCTTTCCGACGGCGGCCGCCGCCGCCTTGTCCGTGCCCTTCGCAAGCTGCCCCTTGATCTCACGGTCGATCGAAGACGCCGCAGCCAAGGTCACCCCGCGCGCGTCGTCGATCACCTGCGCATAGATATGCTTCGAGGACCGGAACACCGACAGCCGCGGCCGGCTGCCCGCCACCTTCCTCAGCGTGCGGCGCACGCGCTGCTGGCGCCGCTGAAAACCCTTGTCGTGCGCGCTCATGGCTCGTGCCCTTACTTCTTCTTGCCTTCCTTGCGGAGGATGAACTCGCCCTGATAGCGCACGCCTTTGCCCTGATAGGGCTCAGGCTTGCGGAAAGCGCGCAGCTCGGCCGCCACTTGTCCGACTTTCTGCTTGTCGATGCCGGAAATCTTGATGATGGTGTCCTTCCTCGGCCCGTCCAGCTCGATCTTGATGCCCGGCGGGATCTCATAGATGATGTCGTGGCTGTAGCCGACCTGCAGCTGCAGATCCTTGCCCTTCATCGCCGCGCGAAACCCGACGCCGTGAATCTCGAGCGTCTCGTTGTAGCCGTCGACCACGCCCCTGATCTGGTTCTCGATCAGGGTGCGCGAGAGCCCCCATTTCGAGCGCGCGCTCTGCGTCTCCGATCGCGGGCTCACGGCAATGCCGGCCGGCGTCTTTTCGACCTTGATGTCCTCGTGCAGCAACAGGGCAAGCTCGCCCTTCGGCCCCTTCACCTTGACCTCTTGTCCCGAGATCGTCGCCTGCACGTTGGCCGGCACGGGAACCGGCTTCTTGCCGATGCGCGACATGACGACTTTCCTTCCTACCTGTCGCGCTCGCCTCAGCGGTCTGCCCAGACCGCGCGATGCGAGCTAGAATACGTTACAGAGCACTTCGCCGCCGACGTTCTCCTCCCGCGCCCGGCTGTCCGACATGACACCCTTGGGGGTCGAGAGGATTGCGACGCCGAGACCGTTCGCCACGGTTGGAATGTCGCGCACCGGCGAATAGACCCGGCGGCCGGGCTTCGACACCCGCTCGATTTCGCGAATCGCCGGCTGACCATTGTTGTATTTGAGCTCGATCTCGAGCTCGCTGACGCCGGCCTTGCGGTCGACGCGCGTATAGCCGCGGATATAGCCTTCCTCTGCGAGAACATCCAGCACGCGCGCCCTGAGGTTTGAGGCGGGCGTCACCACCTTGGAGCTGCGGCGCTGCTGCGCATTGCGGATACGCGTGAGCATGTCACCGAGCGGATCATTGAGTGCCATCGGCCTGCCTCCTTACCAGCTCGACTTGACCATGCCGGGGATCAGTCCCCGGCTCGCCATCTCGCGCAGCTGGTTGCGGCAGAGCTTGAGCTTGCGGAAGTAACCGCGCGCGCGCCCCGTCAGCTCGCAGCGATTGCGCACGCGCGTCTTCGAGGAATTGCGCGGCAGCTGCGCCAGCTTCAGGCGCGCCTGGAAGCGCAGCTCCGGCGGCTGCTTGTCGTCATTGGCGATCTCTTTCAGCTTCGCCCGCCGCTCGGCGTACTGGGCGACCAGCTTGCGCCGGCGGTTGTTCTTCTCGATCGAGCTCTTCTTTGCCATCAGGTCCTCCAAGACCCACTTATCGGAACGGTCGGCGCCGAGGTTAGGTCCTAGTTGCGAAACGGGAAGTTGAAGCCGCGCAGCAGCTCGCGCGCCTCGTCGTCGGTGCGGGCCGTCGTGCAGACGATCACGTCCATACCCCACACCTCGTCAATCTTGTCGTAGTCGATCTCGGGGAAGACCGTATGCTCCTTAAGGCCGAGCGCGTAGTTGCCCCGTCCGTCGAAACTCTTGGGATTGAGGCCGCGGAAGTCCTTCACGCGCGGCAGCGCGATTGTCACCAGGCGATCGAGAAACTCGTACATCCGATCACCCCGCAGCGTCACCTTGGCGCCGAGCGCCATGTTCTCGCGCACCTTGTAGGTGGCAATCGACTTGCGGGCACGCGTGATAACCGGCCTCTGTCCGGCGATCAGCGCGAGATCGCCGGCGGCGTTCTCCACCTTCTTGCGATCGTTGACCGCCTCGCCAATCCCCATGTTGAGCACGACCTTCTCAATGCGCGGCACCTGCATCGGGTTCTTGTAGGAGAATTTCTTGACGAGCGCCTCGCGCACGGACTTCTCATAAAGCGTCTTCATCCGCGGCTTGTAGTCGGCAGGACGCGGCTTTGCTGGCGCGCGCTCCGTCGCGGGCTCGGCCTGCTTGCCCCGCCCCTTCGCCTGGCCGCCCTTACCCTGTGGCTGCCCCGCGCCCTTGCCCTTCGCCTCGCGCGCGGGCTTCTCGCCCTTCGGCTTCTCGTTTTCGGCCATGGTCACTTCTTCTCCGGAATGACTTCGCCAGAGCGCTTCGCGTAGCGAACCTTCTTGCCGTCGGCGAGGAACTTGAACCCGACGCGGGTCGGCTTGCCGTCCTTCGGATCCTCGAGGGCGAGGTTCGACAGGTCGATCGGACCTTCCTTGGAGATGATCCCGCCCTCGCTCGTCTGCGACTGCTTCTGATGCCGGCGCACGATGTTCACGCCGCGCACGAGCGCGCGGTTCTCCTTCGGACGGACCTCGATCACCTCGCCATGCTTGCCCTTGTCGCGACCGGCGAGGACGATGACGTGGTCACCCTTCTTGATCTTTTGGGACGGCATCAGAGCACCTCCGGCGCCAGCGACATGATCTTGACGTGCTTGCGGGCGCGCAGCTCCCGGGTCACGGGCCCGAAGATACGCGTGCCGACCGGCTCGCCCTGGGCGTTGATCAGCACGGCGGCGTTTCGGTCGAAGCGGATGAGCGAGCCGTCGGCCCGGCGCACGCCTTTCGCGGTCCGCACGATCACCGCCTTCATCACCTGGCCCTTTTTCACCCGGCCGCGCGGGATCGCCTCCTTGACGCTGACGACGATGGTATCGCCGATCGTCGCGTACTTGCGCTTCGATCCGCCCAGCACCTTGATGCACTGCACACGGCGTGCGCCCGAGTTGTCGGCGACGTCGAGGTTCGTTTCCATCTGGATCATGTCGCGATCCCCTGACCTTGCTTGCCGCCGCTGGCCGCGGCCTGCACCCTTCTCATCTTCAACCTGCGCCTGTCGCGCCGCTTCGGTCCGCTCAGGCCGGCTGTTTCAGCACGACCCATCGCTTGTTCTTCGAGATCGGCCTCGACTCCTCGATCCAGACCTTGTCGCCGATCTTGAACGCGTTCTCCTCGTCGTGCGCGTGATACTTCTTGGAGCGACGCACGGTCTTCTTCAGCAGCGGGTGCGTGAAGCGGCGCTCCACCTCGACCACCACCGTCTTGTTGTTCTTGTCGGACACCACGACGCCCTGAAGGACACGCTTCGGCATGATTGAAATCCCTGTCTGTCAAGACTTGGCCGCGGCGCCGCGCTTCTGGCGGGCGATGGTGAGCACCCGCGCGATGTCGCGGCGGACCTCGCGCACCCGGGCCGTGTTCTCAAGTTGGCCTGACGCTTTCTGGAAGCGCAGGTTGAATTGCTCCTTCTTCAGCTTGACGAGCTCATCGTCGAGCTGATCGATTGTCATGGTCCTGAACGTCTCGATTCCAGCCATCGTGCTCGCTCCTCGACCGTTCACAGCACGCGCGTGACGATGCGCGTCTTGATGGGCAGCTTGGCCGCACCCAGCGAGAGCGCCTCGCGGGCGACCTGCTCGGTGACGCCGTCGAGCTCGAACATGATGCGCCCGGGCTTCACGCGCGCCACCCAGAGCTCGGGCGACCCCTTGCCGGAGCCCATGCGGACCTCGGCCGGCTTCTTGGTCACGGGCACGTCCGGGAAGATTCGGATCCACACGCGGCCGGCGCGCTTCATGTGGCGCGTGATGGCGCGGCGCGCGGCCTCGATCTGCCGCGCGGTCACGCGGTCGGGCTCCACCGCCTTTAGTCCATAGGAGCCGAAGTTCAGGCTGGTGCCGCCCTTGGCCGCACCATGAATCCGGCCCTTGAAGGCCTTCCGGAACTTCGTGCGCTTCGGTTGCAACATGGCAATCGGTCCTCAAATCGCTCTGCGTATCGCACCGGCAGGTGAACACCCCGTCCTGCGACCGCCCGATGTCGTCAGCCTCGCTCGCCGCGCGGCGGACGCTCGCCACCGTCGCGCCGCGGCCGTCCGCCGCCCTCCTGCGTCTCGGACGCGCGACGCTCGGAAGCCATCGGATCGTGCTCCATGATCTCGCCCTTGAAGATCCAGACCTTGACCCCGATGATTCCGTACGCCGTTCGGGCGACGCCGTAGCCGAAATCGATGTCGGCGCGCAGCGTATGCAACGGCACGCGCCCCTCGCGATACCACTCCACGCGGGCGATCTCGGCGCCGCCGAGGCGCCCCGCCACGTTGATGCGGATGCCGAGCGCGCCGAGCCGCAACGCCGACTGAACGGATCGCTTCATCGCCCGCCGGAACGCGACGCGGCGCTCGAGCTGCTGGGCAATCGTCTCGGCGACAAGCGTGGCGTCGACCTCGGGCTTCCTCACTTCCACGATGTTGAGATGAACTTCCGAGGACG
>CAYWBX010000049.1:9580-10499 GCA_964456015.1 uncultured Hyphomicrobiaceae bacterium
CTTGGCGAGCTCGCCGCGCAGCTTCTCGATGTCGGCGCCTTTCTTGCCGATGAGGATGCCGGGCCGGGCCGAGTGCACGGTGACGCGGCACTTGCGATGCGGGCGCTCGATCACGACCTTGGAGATGCCCGCTTGGCGCTGATGCGCCATGATGTGCTTGCGGATCGCGACATCCTCGTGCAGCAGCTTGCCGTATTCGGCGCGGCTCGCGAACCAGCGGCTGTCCCAGGTGCGGTTGATGCCGACGCGCAGCCCAATCGGGTTGACTTTGTGGCCCATCACTGCTGCTCCTCTGCTGCCGCCTCGGGCGCCGCCTCGGCCACCTCCCGCACGACGACCGTAATCTCGGAGAACGGCTTCAGGATGCGCGCGCCGCGGCCGCGGCCGCGGGCGTGGAACCGCTTCATCACCATGTTCTTGCCGACCCAGGCCTCGGCGATGACCAGATCGTTGACGTCGAGGCCATGGTTGTTTTCGGCATTGGCGACCGCGCTCATGACGCACTTCCTGACGTCGCCGGCAATCCGCTTGCGCGAGAACTCGAGCTCGGCCAGCGCCTTGTCCACCTTCTTGCCACGGATCATGGCGGCGACGAGGTTGAGCTTCTGCGGCGACACCCGGAGATTCCGGGCGACCGCCTTTGCCTCGTTCTCGGCGAGGCTGCGCTTGTGCTTGGGCTTGCCCATGTTACTTCGCCTTCACCGCTTTCTTGTCGCCGCTGTGGCCATGGAAGGTGCGGGTCGGCGCGAACTCGCCGAACTTGTGCCCGACCATGTCCTCGTTGACCGAGACCGGGATATGCTTCTGGCCGTTGTGCACGCCGAAGGTGAGGCCGACGAACTGCGGCAGGATCGTCGAGCGGCGCGACCAGGTCTTGATGACCTCGTTGCGCCCCGATGCGCGTACCTTCTCCGCCTTC
>CAYWBX010000050.1:0-10415 GCA_964456015.1 uncultured Hyphomicrobiaceae bacterium
CCGCTGGGCCGACATGATCCTCGAGTGCTCGCCGATGTCGATCCGCGCGACCAAGCAGACCGTGATGCGCTCGCTCGAACAGCCCTCGCTCGAGATCGCCATGCGCAACATGAACTATCCCGCCTTCGTCGCGCTCACCCAGAGCGAGGACACGATCGAAGGACCGAAGGCCTTCGCCGAGAAGCGCAAGCCCAACTGGAAGGGACGCTGAGAGCCGGCCGGGCGCGCGCCGGGGTGGCCGCGCCCGCGCGCCGCTCAGGCGGTTCCGGCACCCTTGATCTTGATCGCCGCCTGCGCCGCGGCGAGCCGGGCGACCGGCACGCGGAAGGGCGAGCAGGAGACGTAGTCGAGGCCGGCATCGTGGCAGAAGGCGACCGAGGCGGGCTCGCCGCCGTGCTCGCCGCAGATGCCGATCTTGAGGCCGGGGCGCGCCTTGCGGCCGCGCTCGGTTCCGATCCGCACCAGTTCGCCGACGCCGTCCCGGTCGAGCGCGACAAAGGGGTCGACCTCGAGAATGCCGCGCTCGCTGTAGTCGGCGAGAATCGGCGCCGCATCGTCGCGCGACAGACCGAGACTCGTTTGCGTGAGATCGTTCGTGCCGAACGAGAAGAACTCGGCTCCCCGCTCTCCCGCCGCGATCTCGTCGGCCCTGAGCGCCGCCCTGGGCAGCTCGATCATCGTACCGATCTGATAGGCGAGCTTCGTGCCCTGCTCGGCTTCGACCGCGGCGGCCACCTTGCGGATAATGTCGGCAACGATGTCGTACTCTCGCCGCCACGCAACGAGCGGGATCATCACTTCCGGCACAACCGGCTCGCCCGTCCGCCGCCCGGCCTCGATCGCCGCCTCGAAGATGGCGCGCGCCTGCATCTCGGTGATTTCCGGATAGCGCACGGCGAGCCGGCAGCCGCGGAAGCCGAGCATCGGGTTGAACTCGTGCAGCTCCTCCACCCTGAGCCTCAGTTTCTCGACCGCAACGCCAAGCTCCTTCGCCACGGCCGCCAGCTTGTCATCCTCGTGCGGCAGGAACTCGTGCAGCGGCGGATCAAGCAGTCTGATCGTCACCGGCAGGCCGGCCATGATCTCGAAGATGGCCACGAAGTCGGCGCGCTGCATCGGCAGGATCTTGGCGAGCGCCCGGCGCCGGCCCGCCTCGCTGTCCGCGCAGATCATCTCGCGCATGGCGAGGATTCGATCCTCGTCGAAGAACATGTGCTCGGTGCGACAGAGCCCGATGCCCTCGGCGCCGAACTTGCGGGCCTGGCGCGCGTCGGCGGGCGTGTCGGCATTGGCGCGAACTTTGAGACGGCGCAGCGCATCGGCCCACGACATGATCTCGCCGAAATCGCCCGAAAGCTCGGGCTGGCGCATCTTGACCTCACCCTTGATGACCTCGCCCGTCGCCCCGTCGATGGTGATGACGTCGCCTTTTCTCAGCGTCTCGCCGCCGACCGACAGCGTCTCGCCGCGATAATCGACGCGCAGCGCCGTCGCGCCGCACACGCACGGACAGCCCATGCCGCGCGCCACGACCGCCGCATGGCTCGTCATGCCGCCGCGCGCGGTCAGGATGCCGACCGCCGCCTGCATCCCGTGGATGTCCTCAGGGCTCGTCTCGATGCGCACCAGAATGACGGCATTGCCGGCCTTCTTCTGCTCCACCGCCTCGTCCGAGGTGAACACGATGGCGCCCGTTGCCGCTCCGGGCGATGCCGGCAAGCCGCGCGCCAGCACGTGCTTCTCCGCCTCCGGATCGATCGTCGGATGCAGGAGCTGGTCCAGCTCGTCGGCATCGATGCGTGCGACCGCCTCTTCGCGGCTGATGGTCCCGGCCTTGGCGAGATCGACGGCGATTTTGAGCGCCGCCGGGGTCGTGCGCTTGCCCGACCGCGTCTGCAGCATCCACAGCCGCCCCTCCTGGATGGTGAACTCGATGTCCTGCATGTCCCGATAGTGCTGCTCGAGCTTCGCGAAGATGCGCGTGAGCTCCGCGAACGTCTCCGGCATCAGCGCCTCGAGGGAGGGCTCCGGCACGCCGGCCGCGATGCGCGCAGCTTCCGTCAGCGGCTGCGGCGTGCGAATGCCGGCCACCACGTCTTCGCCCTGGGCGTTGACCAGAAACTCGCCGTAGATCTCCTTCACGCCCGTCGACGGATTGCGAGTGAAGGCGACGCCGGTTGCCGAGGTCGGACCGCGGTTGCCGAACACCATCGCCTGCACGTTGACCGCCGTCCCCCAGTCATCGGGGATGCCGTGCATCCGCCGGTAGTGGATGGCGCGCTCGTTTTGCCAGGAGCCGAACACCGCAGCGACCGCGCCCCAGAGCTGCGCCCGGGTGTCCTGCGGGAACGACACGCCGCTCATTTCCGCAACGGCCGCCTTGTAGCCCGCGATCACCTCCTGCCAGTCGTCGGGACCGAGATCGGTGTCGAGCGACAGGCTGTTCATGTTCTTGTGGTCGTCGAGGATCGCGGCGAACGTCTCGTGCTCCATGCCGAGCACGACGCTCGCATACATTTGTATGAAGCGGCGATAGCTGTCGTAGGCGAAGCGCCGGTCGCCGGAGCGCTTTGCAAGGCCTTCCACCGTCTCGTCGTTGAGACCGAGATTGAGAATGGTGTCCATCATGCCCGGCATCGAGGCGCGCGCCCCGGAGCGCACCGACACGAGCAGCGGATTGGCCGGATCGCCGAAACGGGCGCCGACGGCCTCCTCCACGCGTCGCAGCGCCGCCTCCGCCTCCTCGACGAGGCCATCGGGCAGCTTTCGGTTGTTGGCATAATAGGCCGTGCACACTTCGGTCGTTATGGTGAAGCCCGGCGGCACGGGCAGCCCGAGACTCGCCATCTCGGCCAGGTTGGCCCCTTTGCCGCCGAGCAGGTCGCGCATGTCGGCCCGCCCTTCCGAGACGCCGACGCCGAACAGGTAGACCCGCTTGGTCGTCAGGCCGGCTTGACTTGCGATCATGAGAACGCTCCGTTTCGCGCTTGCACAGCGATCCTGGTGTCCGGTGTGGCCGTTCTTTTGCGCTGCATAACGGATTCCCCGCAACACTTTAATCCCGAGCGATGTCGCTGCCGAATTGCCCCGGGGCCTGCACCGTGGACCATGCCTCGGCGGCCATGCTAAACGCCCGTCATCATGCTTGATCCCGACGCCATCATCCGCCCCGTCCAGCCGGCCGACCGACCCCTCATCGACCGCCTCCACGCCAGCGTTTTCGGGCCAGGACGGTTTGCGCGATCGGCCTATCGGGTGCGGGAGGGAACGCCGTATGCCTCCCCCTACTGCCGCCTGGCGCTTCTGGCCGGACGCGCCATCGCCGCGCTGCGCATGACCCCTGTTCGCATCGGCGAAACGCCGGGCGCGCTGCTGCTCGGCCCGCTTGCCGTCGATCCCGAATTCGCCAACCGCGGCTATGGACGCCGCCTCGTCGCCGACGCCTTCGCCGCCGCCAAGGCCGACGGCTTCCGCCTCGTCGTTCTTGTCGGCAATCTTTCCTATTACGAGCGCATGCAGTTCGTTGCCGCCCCGCGCGGGCAGATCTGGCTGCCCGGCCCCGCGGACCCCGCACGCATCCTCGCGCACGAAATCGTCCCCGGCAGCATCGCCGACTATCGCGGGCTGGTGACGGCGGATCAGGCTGCCTGAGGCTCTCCGCTCGGCCGCCCGTCGGAGGAACGGCGCGCGGTCTCTCTCGGTGCGACCGTCGGCTCAAGCTCGCCGCAGAAACGGCGCCATGCGCTCGGGCAGCAAATCCTGCCAGAGCGGAGGTTGCGCCTGGCGCGCCGCCGCCAGCGCCTCAAGCACGCGCGCCGCCGAGGCTTTCGGGTCCGGATGGGTGAAGCGGGCGCCGATTTCGGCGAGCCGTTGCGGCACGACCCGGCCCCGGTTGAGCAACAGCGGCGCCAGCAATCCGTAGCGACGGAAGAGGCCGCGGCGCGACATCGGCCGTGTGAGGGGAACGCGCCGGCGGCTCGCGAGCAGCAGGGCGAGGTCCGAACCCTTGAGCGGTTCCGGCGCGACGCCGTGGATCACGCCTTCGAGGTCGGTACGCTGGGCGAGACCGGCAATCAGCTCGGCCGCGTCCTCGGGATCGATGGCCGGGATCAGCGAGCGCGACAGATCGTACCGGCGTCCCATGCGCGCGTCCTGCTCGAGCCGGGCAAGAGCCCCGTCGGCGGTGAGCAGCATCCCGAGTCGGACCACGACGACGCTGGCTCCCTGCGCCCGCGCCTCATGCGCCGCCGCCTCGAAGCGCAGGATGTCCGCCGCGCCGGGCTGGCCGAGCGCATCGCGCGGACTGGCTTCCGTGAGCACCTCGCCTTCGCTCGGCGAGCCGATGACGAGCGAGGCGACGACAAGCCGCCAGCGTCGTCCGGCGAGGCCCTCGTTGATCAGCCTGAGCGCACCGACGCGCGAAGCGGCGAAGCGGTCCCCGCGGCGCGGATCGCTCGCAAGCGGCGGCTCGCCCATCAGATGGATGACGGTCTCGATTCCGTCGAACGCCGCCGCCGTCGGCGGCTCGACGTCCGGATGCCATTCGACGACCTCGCAACCGCCCGGAATGCGCTCGGCCGCCCGAAACGGCCGTCGCGACAGCACGCGCAGCGCATATCCGTTCTGCAAGAGGCGGTCGATCAGCAGACCGCCGAGCGTTCCCGTAGCGCCGGTGACAAGTACCGTCATTTCGCAGCCAAGCCCCGGTGTCGCACGTCGTACCCGCCGCCTCTCTTGTCACACGTCGAACCTCACTGGCAACAGGCGGCCGGTAAGGGTCTTCCGGTGGCAACCTGCGGTCCGCAGCCCCGCGCGCTGGCGGCTGCTGGTGCCGACCGGCGCGGCATGGCAGGCTGGCCGCGCTCATCTGCCGAGGAACCGAATGTGCACACGCTGAGGGTGATCGTCGCCGGACTCGCACTGCTGGCCGTCTGTCTCGTCGCCGGCCGCCTGATCAAGACGGTCTGGCACGGGGCCGCCGCCTTCATTCCCCTCTGGCTGATCGTGTCGGCGATCAACATGTGGATCGGCGTTTCCGTCGCCGGCTATTCCGTCGCCGCCGAGCTGCCGATCTTCCTGATTGTGTTCGGGGTACCGGCGCTTCTCGCCGTCTGGGCCATGCGGGTTTTCCGTTGACCCGCGCGGCGCCGCCGCCCTCGCCGCCGCATCGCGCGCCAGGCCGGCCGGCCGCCGCCATGCGCGCGGGCGGGACGCCCTTCAGCGCCGGCTCGCCGCGGTCCGGGACAGCTTGGCACGCGCCTCTGCTTCGGCCGTGGTCTGCGGCTCGCCGGCCTCGACCACCAGTCTGCATTCGGCCGGCAGGTCGGCGATCGTGAGGCCAGGCTTCGGCGGCGGCGGCTTGGCCTTCGGATCGACCGGCTTCGGCGGCCGGCGGAGCAGCGCGATCCAGTCGTCCACCTCCTTGCCGCAACCGTTGTCTGCCGGCACCGGCGGCTGGGGCTCGCAACCGGGGCTGTCCTTCGGACACGCGATGCGGACGTGCATGTGGTAGTGATGCCCCCAGTAGGGCCGCACCTTGCCGAGCGCCCGCGGATCGGCGCCCGGATGGGCACAGAGCGCCTTCTTGATGCCCGGATGGACGAGAACGCGCTCGACCTCCGGGTAGCTCGCGGCCCTGAGAATCAATCGCGCGTGTGCGGCGGTCCACACGGCGGGATCGACCAGCACACGATCCGCTCCGAGCATGGACGTCGCCGGCAGCTCCTCGCGTTCTGCCTCGGTGAGCCGGCGCTCCGGCATCGGCGTCAGCCAGATGTCGGCGTCGAGCCCGATCTGGTGGCTGGCGTGCCCGGTCAGCATCGGTCCGCCGCGCGGCTGCGAGAGGTCGCCGACGAGGAGCCCCGGCCAGCCGTCGAGCCGGGCCGCATCGCCCGCCAGCCGCTCGATGAGCGCGATGAGCTTCGGATGGCCCCAGTTGCGATTGCGCGAGAGCCGCATCGCCTGCCAGTTGTCCCCGTCGATGGCGAGCGGCTTCGCCCCGGCGAGGCAGCCCCGGGAATAGAAGCCGATCGCCCGTGCGGTCAGCGGCGCCGCCGACGCCATGGCGCCGAAGATCTCTTTCGCCTCGAGGCCGCGTCGGGTTGTCACGGCGGCTTTTGCCGGCTCGCTCGTCACCGGCGCCACGGGCTGCGCCGCACGCGCCGGCGGATTCGCGCGCCCCTCCGCCTCAGGTGTCTGCGCGTGCGCCAGCCCCGAGAGGAAGACGGCCAGCGCCATTCCCGCTGTGAGAGCGTATCGCATATCCTTTCCCCCGCCGCGAGCGGATGCCACGTCGCCCAGAGTGCCAATATAGCCCACACTCGGGCAGCAATGGGACCTCGCCGATCATGAAGTGCGCGCCGCGCGAGTCCCTTCCGCCGGCGCCTGCCGTCGGCCGCGCCCGGCGCCCGATCGCAGCGCCTTCTGCGGCCCGCCCGATCCGCAATTTGTCAGTCGCTCGCGTCGCCGCCTAGGATGCCAAGAGGCAGCCCGGCGCGCGGAGAGCGAACGACATGATGACCGGCAGACGTCCAACGATTTCCTCCATGAACGGCATCGTCGCCGCCGCCCATCCGCACGCGGCCGCCGCCGGTGCGGCCATCCTCGCGCGCGGCGGCAACGCCTTCGACGCGGTGGTGGCGACCGCCGCTGCGCTCAACGTGGTCGAGCCCTACATGTCGAGCCTCGCCGGCATGGGCCTCGCCACCTGCTGGATCGCCGCCGAGAAGCGGGTGCGCACGCTCAACTTCGTTCCGGCGATTCCGGCAGGCTTTCCCGTCGCGCGCTATTCGCGCCGCGCCGAGCTTATGCGCGGGCCGGAAAGCGTCGGCGTCCCCGGAAATCTCTCGGGCTGGACGACCTTGCAGTCGACCTATGGCCGCCTGGGACTCGCGGAGGCCTTCGCTCCGGCCATCCGGCTCGCCCGCGACGGCTATCCGGTTACCGAGTTCAACATCGAGGAGACCAACGCCACCGAGCCGGAAATCCGGGCGCGGGCTGACCTGTGGCCGGCCTGGGCCCGCACCTACACCGACGGCAGCGGCCGCTTGAGCAAGGGATACGTGCTGCGCCAGCCCGATCTTGCCTGCACGCTCGAGGAAATTGCCGTCGACGGCCCCGACGCGTTCTACGATCGCCTCGTCGCGCATCTGTCGGCGACCGGCGGCTGCGTCACGCGCCGGGACATCGACGCCTTCAGGCCCGTCTGGGCAAGCCCCGCCGTCGCGCGCTATCGCAACCTTGAGGTCTGCGTGCCGCCGCCGCCCTGCGAGGGCTTTCAGTTCCTGATCGCGCTCGCGATCCTCGACGGCTTCGATCTGGCCGGAATGGAGAGGAACGGCGTCGAGCACTTGGATACCGTCTGGCGCGCCATCCGCCTCTCCGCCGGCGCCCGCATCGCCAACAACAATCCCTCGCCCGAACGCCTCGCCGAACTCCTCGCCCCGGCAAGCATCGAGCGGCTGCGCGCGCGCGTGCGCGACGGTCGGCCGATCTCCGGCCCGACCGAGCAGTGGATGGCGGCGGAGCCGGACCCCGCGGCTGAGCATCACACCACGTCGTTCTCTGTGGCAGATGCCGAGGGCAATCTGGTTTGCGTGACGCAGAGCATCGGCAGCCCTTACGGCTCGGCTGTGATCGTCCCCGGAACCGGCGTGACGCTGAACAATTTCCTCTTTTGGACCGACGTGCAGCCGGAAAGCCCGAACCGGTCGCGGCCGGGCGGCGCACTGCCGATGTGCGTCTCGCCGAGCCTGTCCTTGCGGGATGGCGCGCCCGAGATCGCCCTCGGCACGCCCGGCAGCTACGGCATCAAGCAGACGCAGACCCAGACCATGGTGCAGCTCGTCGACTTCGGCCTCGACATCCAGGACGCGATCGAAGCGCCGCGCGCCCGCCTCTGGGACGGCCGCAAGGTGCATGTCGAGAGCCGCTTTGCACCGGCGACGCTCGAGGCCCTGCGCAACCGCGGGCATGACATCGAGGTCGGCGAGGCCTGGACCATGAAGGTCGGCGGGATGCACGGCATCCGCATCGACCCCGCGACGGGGGCCAAGGTGGGGGGCTGCGATCCCCGCCGCGACGGCTACGTCGTGCCCGCCTGACCGTCGCGTGCGAGGCGCACCAGCCCTTGGCGCGGCGCCCGGCCGTCCGTCGACGACCGGCAGGCTCCAGGGCCCGGCTCGGCCGGTCCGGCGATCGCGGCCCTGTTTCTGAAGAGCCCCTCGCTCAGTAGAACAGCAGGACGCCCGTGCAGGCGGCGGCGAGGCAAACGAGCACGAACGCCCGCCGCCATCCGAGCAGCGCGTCCCGGAAGGCGCGGCGGAACTCCGCCCACGGCAGCCAGATGAGCCAGATCACCAGCGCGCCCAGCGCAAATCCGAGGAGAAACGAGAACGGCTCGATGACGAGGCCCGCAACCCGGAGATTGCCGCCCGCGACAGTCACCGCCGGCAGACCATCGGAGTTGCCCGGCGCTTCGAGCGCGAACCCGAGACCGGCAAGCAGAATGAGCGCGACCAAGAGGCGGAACATGCGCGTGCACCAGAGTGCCATCCGTCGGCGCCGGACCGGGATGCCACCCGCGCTGCCCGCCCAGGTCGCAGAACGTTCGCTGTCGTCTTAACACGCGTTCCCGAAGACCTGGTTAATGATCGTGCAGGCCTGCGACGCCGAAGAGCGACGCGCGGGCCCGCGGCTCGCCGTCCGATCATTTCCGCGCTTTGCCCGGCCGGGCCGCCGAAATCACGAGCGTCAGTTGAGCCAGCCGCGACCGCGCTGCGGCAGCCACCAGACCGGCTGCGGCGATGCCTGCTGCATCGGGGCGATGATCGCCGCCGTCGCATAGCCGCTGGCCGTCCGGTAGCTCGCCGCCATGGCGTCGAACAGATCGGGCTGCCGCGGCGGTGCGAGGGCGGCGCTGAAGAAAGACATCGGCCAGGGCAGCGTCGCCGGCGCCTGCGCCCAGGCGACGCCGGGATGCGACGAGGCGGTGAATGCGCCGAACGGCCAGGGCGCCGATCCGAACGCCGAGGGCGTCGCGAAGGGCAGGGCTGCGGTCAGGCCGAACGGGAGCAGACCGAATGCCAGCGGCGTGAGGTTCTGCCAGGTGGCCGAGGCGCCGAACGGGTCCGTTCGCGAGGCCGCGAGCCAAGCCGCCATCACCGTCTGGCCTGCGTCGAGCGAGGCCCTGGCCGCGTTGACAGTTACGGCCTCGGCCAGCTGCAGCCACGACCGCATCGCCTGGGACTGGAGTTCGAGCCACAGCATGGGGTGCTCTCCTTCGGCATTCCACGCGGCTCATAGCACGCTTTGTGCAACGCAACAATAGTGTGCGTCGCACAATCCGCTCGCCTGCCCGGGTGCGACGGCCAACCGGCAGGGGCCGATCAGGCCTTGCCGGCGCCCTCCGCTGGCGTGCCGCCGGTTGTCGCGGGAGAGGTTGGCACGCCCGCGCCGCGGCGTTCGTCGCGACCGGCGCTGCGCCCGGCGCCGACCCAGTAGACGAGCCCTCCCACGAACCCGGCCGTTATGAATGCCGAGAGCGCATAGTTGTTGACGATCGTGGGCTGCCCCGGCATTTCGCCGGACCAGTGCGCCAGGAAGCCGACCAGCGCGATCAGAACCGCGGCACCTGCGTAGTAGGTCCAGACCCTGATCCTTTGCCACTCGCCGACCGCGATCGCCGCCACGGCAAATGGCACCGAGAACACGAAACTTTGCACCGCCGCGAACACACCGGTCTCGATCAGCCTGACGATACGGTCGCTGGCGACGTCCGCAGGCAGGCCGACAAGTTCGGCCGGCGTCGTTGCAAAGAGCGCCGTGGTCAACCCCGCCCCCAGACAGGCGAGAAGAAAGGATAGGAAGGTCGCAAGCAGCCGGCCGAGCATGGCGTCCTCTTTCCCGCTTTGCAGTCACAGCTCGCGCGAGCCTAGAGGACTTGCACGTTGCCGCTCAAGCGGCTCACTCAAGCGCCCCGGCCCGCCACCAGCCAGTAGACGGCGCCGCCGAGGAATCCTGCGGTCGCGAAAACCTGCCAGATGAATCCGAGATCGGCGAGGTTCGGGCCGAGCGACCCGGCGCGGGCGGCGAGCGGCAGCGCCGCCATCGCCGCGCCGCCCCCGAGGATGTAGTAGAGGGGCGCGCGGATGCGCGCCACCTCTCCGATGATGACGACGAGCAGGGCCGGACCGACGACGCCGACGGTCGTAAGACTGGACGCGCCGACAATGACGTCGAAGAGCTGCCCGATGAGCGCCGTGTCAAGCTCGCGCCCGACCCGCACCCGCGTGAACCGTTCAAGGCCGAGCGTCAGCAGCACGCCCGCCGTCGTGATCGCCGCCAGCAAGAGCCCGAGCGGCACCAGGATCAGCCGGCTGAGCGCCCGCATCATGATTGCGCGGCTCCCGCATCGT
>CAYWBX010000051.1:0-4326 GCA_964456015.1 uncultured Hyphomicrobiaceae bacterium
TCTGCGTATCTCGTTTCGCGTTTCTCGTTTCCCGCTATTCCTTGTGTCCTCTGTGTTTCAATTTCTTTTTCTTCCATGTCGCCTGAGGCGCAGCGGGATGTCGAGGAGTTCCTGGCGCAACTGGCCGCCGCCCGACGCCTGTCGCCACACACGGTTTCCGCCTACCGGCGCGATCTCGCGCTCGCCGCCGCGTACCTCGATGCGCGCGGCATCCCGGTCTGGCAGCAAGCCACGCCCGAGACCGCACGCGGGTTCGTGGCGGCAATGCACGCGCGCGGAGTATGATGGTAAGCCCGTCAGCGCCCAGGATCTGAGCAAGCTCAGCACCGCGGGCTCGGTGGCAGGCGTTGAATGCCTGCTCGTGACGGACCGGTCCCGGATGGACGCCATCCTCGACTACGTCGTGCAAGGCAACACGGCCCAGATGCGTGATCAGGCGTTCATGCGGGAGCTGATCCAGTGGATTCGGTTCAACGACGCGATGGCGATCGAGCATCTGGACGGACTGTCTGCCCGCAGCTCGGGCAATCCCGCGCTGCCGGCATGGCTCGCCAAGCGATTGCTGCCGTTCGTAATGACCGAGAAGAAAGAGAACGACAAGTATGCAAAGCACGTGCGGTCGTCGGCTGGAATTGCGGTGTTCGCGGCGTCGACCAACGACAGAGCTGGATGGATCATGGCCGGTCGGGCCTTTCAGAGGTTCGCCCTCCAGGCGACGGCACTCAGCATTCGCCAGGCCTTCCTCAACCAACCGACCGAGGTGGCAGCGTTGCGACCACAGATTGCTAGCTACCTTGGGATTGGAGATCGACGCCCGAACCTGATCGTGCGGTTCGGGCGCGGGCCAATGCTGCCTCCCTCGCTGCGGCGTCCCGTGGCGGCGGTTCTCGATCCGTCATGAACAGGTTGTCTTTGGTCGCGACCGCGGTTCTGGCCGCCGTCCTCGCAGCAGGCGCACACGTATGGGGTTCCTATCGTGCCGATATGACGCGCGCGCGGGCCGCCGCGAGTGAGGGGGCCAGAGCGGCAACCACCTCGTTTGGACCGATCGAGTTTGCCGAGACCGGCAGCGGCATGCCGCTGCTTTCCATCCATGGTGCCGGTGGCGGATTTGACCAGGGCATTTTGAACGCCAAGGAGTTGGTCGGCGACGCCTACCGCATCATCGCACCGTCCCGATTCGGATATCTTGGCACGCCGATTCCGGCAGACCCGTCGCCCGCGACCCAAGCGGACGCTCATGCGGCACTGCTGGACCACTTGAAGGTTGACAGGACCGTTGCGGTCGGAATCTCCGCGGGCGCACGCTCCGCAATCGAGTTCTCGCTGCGCCACCCGGAAAGGGTTTCGGCGCTGATCTTGATCGTGCCCGCGACGTATGCTCCGGCGAATCCGGTGGCTGTCGAGAGCAGCCGCGCAAGCCGGTTCGCGTTCTGGCTGGTCAACGCCGGAGCGGACTTTGCCTGGTGGGTCACGGAGAAGCTCGCACCCTCCGTGCTGATCCGCTTCCTCGGCGTACCGCCAGAGGTCGTTGCGAAAGCACCGAAAGCTGATCAGGATCGCGTGAGGCAGATCGTGCGCAGCGTGCAACCCCTGTCGCGCCGGTTCCCGGGGATCAACATCGACAGCAATCCTGCGCTCATTCGCCTGCCGCTGGAGAAGATCCGCTCGCCGACGCTCGTCATCGCGGCGCGCGACGATCTCTTCAACACGTTGCCGGCCGCCGAGTTCGCGGCCGCCAACATCCCCAACGCCAAACTCATCATCTACGACACGGGCGGTCATCTGCTCGTCGGCCGCGATGCAGAAGTTCGCTCCAGCATCGCCGACTTCCTCGCAGTTGCCGGGTGATGACAGCGCCAATGTAGATGGGGCCGATCCGCGGCGCATTGAGCCTGGCATCGCAGTCCATTATCGTCGCTTTTCTTGCATGTACTGATTTCACAGCAAAGGCGAAATGATGGGCCTCCGGTTAGACATAAAGGAAAAATTGCACTGGTGACGGGAGCAGCGCGGGGGATCGGCGCAGCGATAGCCGAAGCGTTTGTCCGAGAGGGCGCCAAGGTCTGGCTGTCGGACGTGCGCGAGCAAGACGGATTGCTGTCGGCGCAGAGGCTCGGCACGCATGCCGTGTTCCGCCGGCTGGATGTCCGAGAGGAAGCCGACTGGTCGAAGGTCGTCGACGAGATCCTCGCGATCGATGGCTGCATCGACGTGGTCGTAAACAATGCAGGCATCACGGGTCTCGAGGACGCAGCCCGGCCTCATGATCCGGAAAGCGCTTCCTTGGAGGACTGGCGGGCTGTCCACCACACCAATCTCGATGGTGTGTTTCTCGGCTGCAAGCATGCAATCCGTGCGATGCGCCGGAGCGGAACAGGCTCGATCATCAATATCGCATCACGCTCAGGTCAGGTTGGCATTCCGGCAGCAGCGGCCTATGCGTCGTCCAAGGCGGCTGTCCGCAATCACACCAAGACGGTTGCGCTTTACTGCGCCGGGCAAGGTCTGAAGATCCGCTGCAATGCGATTCTGCCGGCGGCGGTGCTGACGCCAATGTGGGAGCCCATGTTGGGCGACGGACCAGAGCGTGAAAAGACCATGGCGGAGATCGTCGCTGACACGCCGCTCCGGCGCTTTGCCGAGCCCGCCGAAGTGGCTGCGCTCGCCGTGCTGCTCGCCTCCGATGAAGCGACGTACATGACGGGCTCGGAGCTCACCATCGACGGCGGCCTCCTCGCCGGCACCGCGGCGCTCACCGGATGCTTAAAGCGCGCATTCCACCAACAGCCAGCCGCCGAACTCCAAACGACTCGCGCTCCTCCAAACCGCTGCCTTGTTCAGACGGTCCCTAAGTCGGAATTGCTCTAACCAACGAGCCGCCGCCGCAAGAAGCTCGATAACATGTCGATTGCGTACACGGCCCCGATAATCATCAGGATGATGAGGCTTGCCTGACCGAACTCGTAAACGCGCAGGCGGTCCGCCAATTGATAGCCGATGCCACCTGCCCCAACGATCCCAAGGATGGTCGCGGAGCGCGTGTTCGACTCCCACATGTAAAGGGTCGACGAGAGCATATTGGGCAGAACCTGGGGGAGTATGCCGAGACGAATCCCGTCGAGCCAGGAGCCACCCGACGCGCGAACCCCTTCGACGGGCTGGTGCGAGACGTTGTCGATGGCTTCAGAGTAAAGTTTGGCCAAGGTGCCAAGATCGACAAGAGCAATAGCCATAATTCCGGAAAGCGGCCCAAGGCCCACGGCACGCACGAATACCAGCGCCCAGATCAAGTGATCGAAAGTACGCAGGCTGTCCGAGAGCCGGCGAAAACCGAATTGCAGGAGTCTTACCGGGAACGTTGATCGGGCGCTCAGCAGCGCCAGCGGTACGGCGAAGCACGCTCCGATGAACGTGCCGAGAAATGCCATGGCGATCGTTTCGAGGAGTGCCCAAGTGAACTCCGGCAGGTGCTCGAAGCCGCCCGGTACGAGCATCAAGCCCAGCGCTGCGCCGAGCTTCGGCAACCCCGCCAGGAATTTCGGACCGAAGATCTCACAGACATGGGCGGAATAGAGCAGAAGCGCTGCCATTGCCACTGTGACTGTCCAGCGCCGACACCGCTGCGCCAGCGGTCTCGTAACGGAGCGCATGAGCAAGAGCTCTTGTTCGCGCTCCAATGACGATGACGTCCGCCCACCGTTTATCATCTCGCGGCTCCAGCTGAACCTTAATGACCGGTCGTGCCCAGCCCGGCGACGCGCAATCGCAGGCGCTCGCTGAGCATGTCGATCAAAGCGACGGTCACGAAAACGATGATGAGAATGGCGCCGGCATCGTCATAGTAGTTGAGGCTTATCGCCTCATAGAGCTCCATGCCGATGCCGCCGGCACCGACAAAGCCGATTATCGTCGCGCTTCGCACATTGATCTCGAGCCGCCAGAGAGCATACGAGATGAAGTTGGGTAACACCTGCGGGACAAGCCCGATCCGGATCTCGTCAAGCCACGTGCCGCCTGCGGCCCGAATTCCTTCCAATGGCTCCATGTCTGCATTTTCGACGGCTTCTGCAAACAGTTTTCCCTGCGCGCCGAGAGTGTGAATGAGAATTGCAAGGGCTCCCGAAAGGGGACCGAGGCCAAAGGCGAACAGGAAAATGAGTGCCCAAACCAGATCCGGAACGGTCCGGGCGACTTCCAGCGCTCTGCGCGTAAGGAAAACGGTGAACCGGCCGACCCTGAGATTGCCCGCAGCAAGAAAGCAGGCCAAGCCACCGAGCAGAGTCCCCATGGCGGTTGCGAACACCGCCATCATCAGGGTGGTCC
>CAYWBX010000051.1:4336-8967 GCA_964456015.1 uncultured Hyphomicrobiaceae bacterium
GCCGGATTGCGCTGAACCCGCTGATCCAAACCGATGCGGCGACCGCCAGAAGTGTCAGCGAGATGCAGAGCGCCGCACGCAGTCTCGCATCGCACGAAGACCGGCGCCATGCAGACTCGAAGGCCGCCAAGTTTGCTTCTTGCAATTCGGCACTCACCTTTTTCCTAGCGGGGCGGGAACAAACGGAACGCATGAGCGGCTTCGTCCGCTCATGCACTCCATTTCCGTCGAGCATACAACTTTTGGACTGCAGATCAGTTTGTCTTCCGTGCACCGCCGAGCTGTTTACGCATCTCAACGGTCATCTCATACATGGCATGGCTCGCCGGAACGAAACCTTGAGTCTTGCCTTTTGCGACGGCCTCGGCAAGTTTCATGTCCTCCGTATGGAGCTCGACAAAAAGTTTGGTCAGTTCCGCTTTGAGGTCTGCGGGCAGATCGGCGCGCACGATCACGGGCGGCGGCGGAACAAGGCTCGACTCCCACACCACTCGGATCTGGTCACGCTTCAACAACCCTTTGTCGATCATCGTCCGGATCTGACCGTAGCCGTCGTCTTTGGTTGTCCAGGTAAAGGCGGCATCGTAGGTTCCCTGAAGCACACCGAGAACAGACTGCGTGTGCCCACCGGAAACGGGTGACTTGAAGTATTGATCGACAGGCTTGCCCATCTTGGCGAACTCGACTGTCGGCACGAGGAAGCCTGACTGTGAGTTGGGTTCGGTGCGCGCGACGGTCTTTCCCTTGAGATCCTCGAAGCTCTTGTAAGGGCTATCGGCCTTTACAATGAGCACGGAATTATATCCGAGATTTCCGTCTTTGTCCTTGGCTGTGACAAGCGGCTCGACGCAGCCTTTGCAATCCAACCAGCTTCCAGCATAGGCGGACGGACTGGTCCAGGCTATGTGGATCTGGCCTGCGACAAGCGCGTTGTTAATCCCAATGAATTCAGTCGCTGTGAAGATTCGTAGGGGGACCCCGAGTTTCTTACTCGCGTAAGCAGCAAAGCCATCCATCGTCGAAGTGGTCTGCGTTTGAGTCTCGACAGGAATGACGCCGAAACTCAGTTCTTTGAATTTGTCTCGCCAACCCGCTGCGGCGGCAAGCTGCGCGGTCGACGCCAAAATTATGCTCGCCGCGATGAGGCTGCGAAGTGTCATGTTAGTACTCCTCTTGAAGTGAAGCCGGTGGCTCGTTAGGCGGCTTGCGTGCACAATTTCGGCAACCGCGCTGCGTTGATCCCGTTTGCGCTTTCTGGCGGGTCCCCATAGATCTGGTTGCTGACGGTGCTGCTAAGAGTCTCAGGCGGGCCGTCAAACACCACCTTTCCGTCGCGGAGGGCGATAACCCGATCGGCATAGCTGCGTGCGATCTCGAGACTGTGCAGATTGCAGAGCACCGTGATGCCGCGCTCGCGGTTGATGCGTCGCAAGGCATCCATCACAATGCGACTGTTGTGTGGATCGAGCGAAGCGACTGGCTCGTCAGCGAGGATGAGCCTCGGGTTCTGCATCAGTGCCCGCGCGATCGCGACGCGCTGCTGCTGCCCCCCCGACAGCCGTTCGGCGCGTTCAAGAGCCTTGTCGAGAAGGCCGAGCTCATCAAGAAGCCGTGCTGCCCGCAATCGTACCGCGCGGGGATAACTCCCGACCAGCCGGCGCAGCTGAGCAACTTCGAGGCTCGCGCCGACCAGAACATTCCTTAGGACGTCGAGGCGCGGAGCCAAGTTGAAGCTTTGAAACACCATGGCGGCTTGGCCCCGCCAGCGGCGGAGCGCCTCACCGCGAAGAGCGGTGATGTCAACGTCGTCAAAGATGATCTGACCGGCTGAGGGATCCACCAGGCGGTTGATCATTCGAATCAACGTGGACTTGCCGGCGCCCGAGCGTCCGATGATGGCCACCATCTGCCCGTTAGGCACCTGCAGGTCGACGCCGTTCACCGCCGTTGAGGTCCCAAATCTCTTCTCTAAGGACGTTGTCCGTAGCACGATGAACCCCCGCCCGACCTGCACGGCGTCGTCTATCAGCGGAGCGTGACAGTCTCATGAAGCATGCAATCGAGAACGGCTTCGGACTCGCCGAATCCGAGCGCGCGCTCTGCTGTATCTGCCCTGTTGGCGTGCTGCCCCGGCGCCGCGTCCTGGCTGAGGCTCAAGACCGCATCGTGGACGACCGTATTACGCCCAGGGCTTGCGATAACCTGCAGTTCCTCGGGGACGGCGCCGAGGCCGCCCCTGCCGCAAATCTTCGAAGAGTTTTCCCACCCAAGCGCCGATCCCCAAACCGGCTCGCTTCAAGGTTGGTCAAATATGCCACACCCCCAGTCAGGATCCGAGCGGCTCTGAGCGATTTCGCGCCGGATGGAAGGGCCAACGGAGTCCGAGCCCAAGGCTTTCGCTGATACGCAACACTGACTGGCTAAGCTGACGAAATGGGGGCCGGCTCCGGTGGCGAGCACGCCGGTTCGGTCCGGCAAGTCGGGAGAGGAACCGATGTCAAACGATGGAGGCCCTCGCTACGCGATCTACTTCACGCCGCCGCAACAATCGGCGCTGTGGATATTCGGAACGCGGGTGATCGGTTACGATAGCTATACGGGGCGTACGGTCCAACGCGATGCGAGGCTTGCCGCGGTACTGCATGACCCGGATCTGTCGGATCCCGCTCGCTATGGCTTCCATGCGACTCTGCGCGCTCCTTTCGAGTTGAAGTCGACGAGCCATAGAGAGTGTGTACTCGCCAAGGCACATGCCTTCTCCACTGCGCAGGCCCCTGTGCCGATCGGTGACCTGCACGTAACCAAGCTCTCCGGCTTCCTCGCTCTCGTGTGTGCAGAGAATTCGGCGCGGCTCAGTGATCTGGCAGCAGCATGCGTGCGCGACTTCGAGCCGCTGCGCGCTCCTCTCACCCCCGCAGATCGGGCCCGGCGGCTCGGCGCCTCGCTGACCGCCCGGCAGCGGCGTCATCTCGACGACTGGGGCTACCCATACGTCTTAGACGACTTCACATTCCATATGACCCTGACAGGCAGACTCGACGACCGTGCGGCCGTGGTGTTACCCCTCCTGCAGCAGATGTACGAAGAGATTGCAAGTCCCGTAACAATCGACGCGATCAGCGTGCTCGAACAGCCGATCCGGTCGGCGCCGTTTCACGTCATCGGCCGGTTTGAGTTCACTGCCGGATCAGCGCGCTGATCAGCCCTCGTGCTTGTCGAGAAAGGCCTCGACGGACAGAGTGCGGAAATCGACGAGGGCGCGATGAAGCCGGCTATGCTCCCAGTCCCACCACGCCAACGCTTCGAGTCGCGTTGGGATATCCTCTGCAAAACGCTGGCGCACGAAACGGGCGGAGTTTCCTGCGACGATCGTGTAACCAGCGACGTCCTTCGTGACGACTGATCCGGCGGCGATCACGGCGCCGTTGCCGATGCTGCGCCCGGGCAAGACGATAGCGCCGTGTCCGATCCAGACGTCGTGGCCGATGTGCACCTGCGATGCGCGCCGCCAGGTGAAGAAGTCGATGTCGTCGCTCTCTCCCTCGAAATAGGCCAAGGCCCGATAGGTGAAATGCGATTGACTGGCCCGGTGCATTGGGTGATTGCCAGGGTTGATGCGCGTGTGCGCCGCGATAGAGCAGAATTTGCCGATATCGGTGTGGATCACGGAGCTGTCGTTGACGACATAGGAATAGTCGCCGAGCGCGCTCTCGATGAAGGA
Organism: uncultured Hyphomicrobiaceae bacterium; assembly: GCA_964456015.1. Lineage (GTDB taxonomy): Bacteria > Pseudomonadota > Alphaproteobacteria > Rhizobiales > Hyphomicrobiaceae. The sequence goes on from CAYWBX010000051.1 coordinate 8,058, forward strand.
TGTGCGGGCGCCGATCTCAGTGAAGCGTCCAAGCCGACTGGCGCGAACCACTGCCGTGCTGTCGCACCAATGGTGACTCGCCGAGCATTTTCATGTTTCACCCTTCGACGTGAGCATCCGTATCCCATTTGACGTTGAAAGCTTCGTGACTGACCGGTTCGATCGCGGGACTGGTTGGGGGGACCCGGTGTCTTTTGTGCGGGAGACAACCCATCCCTCCATCCCGAAGTGTCATACAGGCTTCAAACGGCATGTTTATGAGCGCCGAGGGGTCAGGTATCGGAGGGCGTGCTGGATGTTGCAGCTAGAGGGTCTGACCAAGGACTTCGGCGGCACGCGCGCGGTAGACAACGTCAGCCTGACCATCGGCGTTGGCGCATTTGTGGGTGTGATCGGCCGGTCCGGCGCCGGTAAGTCGACCCTCTTGCGCATGATCAATCGTCTCTGCGATCCGACGTCGGGCAGGATCATCTACGACGGACGCGAAATCACGCGGCTCAAGGGCCAAGCGCTGCGCGACTGGCGTCAGCAGGCGGCCATGGTCTTCCAGCAGTTTGCTCTGGTCGGACGGCTCGATGTTCTGACCAACGTGATGATGGGCCGGCTCAACTACATGGGAACGGCACGCTCGCTCCTGAAGCTGTGGCGTGAGGAGGATCGGGCTATTGCGCTCTCGGCGCTCGAGCAGCTCGACGTCGCCAACCTTTCGGCTCGGCGGGCCGACACTCTGTCGGGCGGCCAACAGCAGCGGGTCGCGATCGCCCGCGCCCTGGTGCAGGAGCCAAAGCTGCTTCTCGCGGACGAGCCGATTGCCTCGCTTGATCCACGCAACTCCAAGGTCGTCATGGATGCTCTGCGGCGCCTCAATAAGGACTTTGGCATCACGGTCGTCTGCAACCTGCATTCGCTC
>CAYWBX010000051.1:8977-10409 GCA_964456015.1 uncultured Hyphomicrobiaceae bacterium
ACTATTGCGACCGCCTTGTTGGCATGGCGCAAGGCCGAGTGGTGTTCGATGGGCTGCCAGATGATCTCACCAATGAGACCGCGCGCGCTCTCTATGGGCTCGAGGCCGGCGACGTGATGGATAACACGCGCAAAGGCCGACCGGAGGCCCTGACGCAAGCCGCGGCGGTCGCAGCTTGAGGCTGAAATCCGAGGGAGAGCGCATGAGTTTCGAAAAAAATCGAAGTCTGCGGGCGTTCATCACACTGGTGACAACCTTAGTCTTTGCGGGGCCCGCCGCGGCGCAGTCGTGGAAAGAAAAATACAAAGAGCTGACCTTTGCTGTGGTGCCTGCCGAAAACGCTGACGGGGTTCTTCAGCGCTACGAGCCAATGATGGCTTACATGTCGCGGACGCTGGGAGTGCCGGTAAAACTTCGCGTCGCCAACGACTATGCGGCTGTGATTGAAGGCTTGCGTAACGGGCAGGTCCACTACGCCCACCTAGGTCCCTCTGCCTATGCGCGCGCGCATTTGGTGACGTCGGGCGGCGTGGAGCCGCTTGTGTCGCTTATCGATATGACCGGGACCATCGGTTATTTCTCCGTACTCTATGTGCGCAGCGACGATCCGGCCCAGAAGCTGCAGGATCTGAAGGGCCGTACCCTTTGTCTCGTCGATCCAAACTCGGCATCGGGGAATAACGTTCCTCGATTTGCCTTGCACAAGATGGGTATCACCCCGGAGACCTTCTTCTCAAAGGTGGTGTACTCGGGCAGCCACGAGAACGCAGTTATCGCGCTGCAGCAGAAGACCTGCGATGGCGCCTTCAACTGGTGGAATTCACCGGAGGCGTCAAACCTGCTGAGAATGGCGAAAAAAGGCATGGTCAGAGCAGAGGACTTCCGTATCGTCTTCAAGTCGGACCTGATCCCGGGATCGCCGATCACTGTTATGGCGTCGCAGCCAGAGCCGCTCAAGGCTGACTTGCGTAAGGCCCTGCTCGACGTCGCCACCGCCGACAAGGCAGCTTTCGACCGTCTCACCGACGGCAAGTATCTGCGCTACGGCGAGGTCAATAAGGACTTCTACGGCGTTGTGATCGAGTTGACTCAGTTTGTCGACGGCTTGCGCAAGTCGTCGAGATGAGAGGGGAGTCAGCACCTGACGTGGCGCTTCGCCCTGTCGTGACCATGCGGTGTCGGTATGCGCCTATTGAAGACCAGACTGGAGTGTCGCCCCGTGCAAAGCTCCGTAGAGAAAATATGACAAATAGGAAAACGATGCCGGTTCGTCGCCAGATCTTATTCGTCGCTGCGGCATTGGCCACCGCCGCCGCGCAACCAACTGCGAATGCGCAATCCTGGAAGGATAACTACAAGGAGATCGTGTTCGCGGTCGTTCCTGCCGAGAATGCATCCGGCACGACCGAGCGCTTCCAGCCTTTCATGGGCT
>CAYWBX010000052.1:0-10273 GCA_964456015.1 uncultured Hyphomicrobiaceae bacterium
CCCGCGATCAGTCGCCGCGCGAGCCGTTCGCAGACGGCTCGGACGGGGTGAGGCTTTCCATTCCGCGGAGGAGTTGCTCCTCCGTCATAGTGATTTGGTCGATGTTGGTATCCGATGCCTGGTCGTCCCTGCCAAGCAGCTGGCGGCCTGGGCTCGGCGGCAGGAGCGGTGCGGCGCCCGCCTCCGGTTCGTCCACTTCGACATTCTTCTGGATCGAGTGGATGAGGCTCTCGCGCACGTCCTCAGGCGCGATCGTCTGCTCGGCGATTTCGCGGAGCGCGATCACGGGATTCTTGTCGTTGTCGGGGTCGACGGTGATGGCAGAACCGTTCGAAATGGCGCGCGCGCGATGGGCCGCAAGCATTATGAGCTCGAAGCGGTTCTTGACCTTGTCAACGCAATCCTCGACGGTGACGCGAGCCATGCGGACATGCTCCCTGACGATGCCTGAGAAACCGGCTGGCGGGGGCGCGGCAGTACGCGGGCTTGGCGGGCCCCCCGGCCAAGGGCCGCTGTTTCGCACAGACTCTGAATTTTTGCAAGTGCGAAGGCGCCGATGGCTCCGGCGTCGGAGCAACCAGCGGATGACCATGTGGGGTTGGCGGACCAAGACGACCGCCTTGCACCGATGCCGCGCCTGGCCTTCAATGGCAGGTAACGCCGAGACCGCGCGAGGACAGCTGCTATGGACCTGCGTTTCACGCCCGAAGAGAACGCCTTCCGTCAGGAGGTCCGGGCCTTCATGCAGAACGAGATTCCGCTCGCCGTGCGCCGCAAGGTGATCGAAGGCCGCGAACTGACGAAGGCGGACATCGTCGTCAGTCACAAAACGCTGCACAAGCGCGGCTGGGCGACGCCGGGCTGGCCAAGGGAATGGGGCGGGTGCGACTGGTCACCCGTTCAATTCTACATCTTTGGCGAGGAGATGCAGACCAACGGCGTGCCGCCGCCTCTCGGCTTCAACGTCTCGATGAACGGACCGGTGCTGATCCAGTTTGGGACCGAGGCGCAGAAAGCGCGGTTCCTGCCGCGGATGGCCGCCCTCGACGACTGGTGGTGCCAGGGCTTCTCGGAGCCGGGCGCGGGCTCCGATCTTGCCTCGCTGCAGACGACGGCCGTACGGCAGGGCGAGCACTACATCGTCAACGGACAAAAAATCTGGACGACGCTTGCTCAGTACGCCGACTGGATCTTCTGCCTTGTGCGCACCGATCCGACGGCGAAGAAGCAGCTTGGCATCTCCTACCTGCTGATCGACATGCGGTCCCCCGGCATCTCGGTGCGGCCGATCGTGACGATGGACGGTCAGCGCGAAGTCAATGAGGTCTTCTTCGATAACGTCAAAGTGCCGGTCGAGAACCTGGTGGGGGAGGAGAACAAGGGCTGGGACTGCGCCAAGTTCCTCCTCGGCAACGAGCGCACGGGGATCGCGCGAGTGGGCGTCTCAAAGATGCGGATCGCGCGGATCAAGGAGTTGGCACGGCTGGTCCCGGCGGGCGGCGGGTCGCTTCTCGACGACGAACGGTTTCGCGAGAAGGTGGCGGCCGTCGAGGTCGAGCTCAAGGCGCTCGAGATGACGCAACTGCGCGTCGTATCCGAAGACGCGAAATCCGGCCGCAAGGGCAAGCCGAATCCGGCCTCCTCGATCCTCAAGATCAAGGGCAGCGAGCTGCAACAGATGACGACGGAGCTGTTGATGGAGGTCGCGGGTCCCCTGGCTCTGCCGTTCGCAAGTCCCGACCCCGACCTCGGCCACAACGAACCACCGATCGAGCCCGACTGGGCAGCACCGCTGGCGCCTGCCTATTTCAACAATCGCAAGGTCTCGATCTACGGAGGGACCAACGAAATTCAGCGGAACATCATCGCCAAAGCCGTGCTGGGGTTCTAATGGCCGGATCGGTGCGAGCGCGTGCGGGCTGGGGCGCAATACTCGCAATCGCCGTCGTGCTGGTCGCGACTGCCGGAACAGTCTTGGCGCAACAGGCGCCCAGCGCCTCTGGCGGGCGGACGACGGCATCGGCCCTCCTCGAGCTCGTCCCTCACGTGACGCCTGATGAGGCGGTGGCCTCCCCTTTCGGACGCAAGCTCATCAGCCTTCTCGGCGAGCACTGGCGCAGCAATGCCGATGTGGGATGTCTCGCTGAGAAGAGTCTCGATGCGAAAAGCTTTGCGACCCTGGCCCGCGAGGTGACGCTGGCCGTCGGAAGGCGGTTGCAAAGCACGGTGCTCGGTCGCTTCGATGCAGCGGCGGCGGAAGTGGAATTCAAGAAGACCGCCGGCGAAGGGGCGCTTTCCGAGATGCGAAGTCTGGCCGCCTCGCGTGATGCGGGCCGCTACCTGGAGCTTCTCAGAGAAGCCTCCGCTGGGGATCTGATGCTCGGCACCATTGCCGCCATCGAAGGCGCGATCCGCATGGCACGCCTCGGCGTAGTTGGCGAGACGCATCCGGCGACGACGGGAAATGGCGAGCTGCTTGACGAATTCACGCAGCTTGGCGCACGGGCGAGTCGGTTCCTACAAGAGCACCGGTCGCGTGATGTGGGGCGGCTTGACGAGCTCATGAGCGCGCTTACCGAAGCGATCGTGAAGGCGTTTGATGACAAGACTGCCTCCGAGGTCGACGGTGCAGGGGTGATGGACGTCGTGGTGCCGATGCTGACAGCCCATTGCATTGCGAAACTCTAAGGCGGCCGGTGCGGGGTGCCCCGCGTGCAGAAGTGAGATGAACCCATGGATCTGGAGCTTTCCGACGAGCAGCGGCTCCTCAAGGACAGTGTCGAGGGGGTCTACGGACGGCGCTACCCGGATCTGAAGGCGCGGCAGGCGTTGGCCAAAGAGCCGAGTGGGTTCAGTTTGCTGATCTGGAAAGAGCTGGCGGAACAGGGGCTGCTCGCCATTCCCTTCTCGGAGGCGGACGGCGGCCTCGGTCAGGGCGCGACCGAAATGATGCTTGTCGGCGAGGTGATTGGCCGACGTCTCGCGCTTGAGCCGTTCCTCGCGACGGTCGTGCTCGGGGGTGGATTGCTGCGGCATGCCGCAAGTGCCGAGCAGCGCGGCCGTCTGGTACCGTCGATCGTCGCGGGCGATCTCAGGCTCGCCTTTGCGCACCAGGAGACGCAGGCGCGCTTTGACCTTGCCGATGTGGCCGTGACCGCCCGGGCGGATGGGCATGGCGGCTATGTGCTCGAGGGGGAGAAGCGGGTGGTTCTGCACGGCGACAGCGCCGACAAGTTCATCGTATCGGCCCGCATCGGGGGCGATCGTCGCGCTCAGGACGGAATCGGGCTGTTTCTGGTTGATGCCGCCGCTGCTGGCGTCTCGCGCCGAGGCTACCCGACGCAGGATGGCCTGCGGGCTGCGGACATCTCGCTCTCGAGCGTCAAGGTTGCGCGTGAGGACGTTCTCGGCGCCCCCGGGGAGGGATTCCCGGCCATCGAGCGGACTGTGCACGAGGCGATTGCCTTCCTCGCGGCGGAAGCGGTCGGCGCGATGGGGGCGCTGCACGAGCTCACGCTCGACTACGCCAAGACCCGCAAGCAGTTCGGGACGACGATCGGCTCGTTCCAGGTCATCCAGCACCGGCTCGTCGACATGTTCACGCAACTCGAGCAGGCGCGCAGCATGATGCTCTACGCCGCCATGATGGCGGCCGAGGATGACGCGGCCGAGCGACGCAAGGCCATGCACGCCGTCAAAGTGCAGATCGGGCGGTCGGCCCGCCACATCGGTCAGGATGGCATCCAGATTCATGGCGGCATCGGCATGACAATGGAGTACATCGCCGGCCACTATTTCAAGCGGCTGACGATGATCGACCTCGCATTCGGCAACGCCGACCATCACCTGCGCGAGTTGGCACGCCTCGGCGGTCTCATTCCGGCGGCGGCCTGACCCGACGTCAGTGCGTGGCCGCGATGCGTGAGGCGAGGGAGCGAACGATGGCCGGCCGACACCGGCGGCATAGCAGAGGAGGCGCCCATGTCAGCGACGGCGATTGCGGCGGAGGAGGTGACCAAGGGGCTTGCGGCATGGACGGCAGGCTACGACGTGGCGCAAGCGACCCCCAGCTCGACGACATGGGCGAGACACTGTCTCATGGATTGGCTCGCGTGTACCATTGCCGGCGCGCGCGAGCCGCTCGCCGACATCCTGGCAGACGAGTTCCGCGCCACCGCCGGCGGCGCGGCAACGCTGATCGCGCGCGGCGGTCGCGCGACGCCGCATGATGCCGCTCTGGTCAACGGCACGCTGTCGCATGCGCTCGACTACGACGACGTGAACCAGCTCATGCACGGGCACCCGTCTGTGCCCGTGGCAAGCGCGGTTCTGGCGCTCGGCGAGGCGCTGGGAAAGAGCGGCCGCGAGGTGCTCTCGGCTTTCATGGTCGGCTACGAGGTGGAGTGCCGGATCGGTGAGATGGCGGGCGACGAGCACTATGAGAACGGGTTTCACGCCACCGGAACGTTCGGAACCTTCGGAGCGGCGGCGGGTTGCGCCAAGCTGATGGGCCTCGATGCCGACCGTACGGCGTTGGCGCTCGGGATCGCGGCCTCGCAGGCCGCGGGCCTCAAGATCAATTTCGGCACGATGACCAAGCCGCTGCACGTCGGCAAGGCGGCGATGAACGGGCTCATCGCGGCGCGGCTCGCCGCGCGTGGTTTCACGGCGCGTCCAGACGCCATCGAGGCACCGCAGGGTTTCGTCAAAACGCAGGTCCCCGGCTTCAAACCGATGCCGGTGCGGCCCGATCCATCGGCCCCGATGGCGGTCGAACAGAACCTCTTCAAATATCATGCGGCCTGTTACCTGACGCACTCCTCGATCGAGGCGATCCGCGACCTCAAGCGCCAGCACAACATCGGCGCCGATGACATGAGGCGCATGACGCTCCATGTCGATGCGGGACACCTCAAGGTGTGCAACATCCCGGAACCGAAGACGGGCCTCGAGATCAAGTTCTCGATCCGGCATCTGACGGGCATGGCGCTCGACGGCGCCGACACGGCGGCGCTCGGCACCTATTCGGAGGAGAATGCGCTCAATCCGCGCTACATCGCGCTTCGCGAGCGCATCGTTCTTGATACAACACCTGACCGAAACCGGGCGCGGCACGGTGCCAGCGTCTCGATCGAGCTCAAGGACGGGCGGACGCTCAGAGCCGACCACAACGTGGGAGTTCCTGCCCGCGATGTGAAGCTGCAGGGCGAAAAGCTCGAGGCCAAGTTCCATGCGCTCGCCGAGCCTGTCATCGGGCGTGCGCGAACGCGTGCGGCGCTCGATCTCGTCAACCGGTTCGAGAACCTGCCAAGCCTCAAGGGATTGATGGAGGCGGTGGCCTGACCGGCCCGTCCGCCGATGTCTGCCGGTCGCCTGCGACGGCCGATCTCGTCAGCATCGCGGCCTGCGCGGGCCGGGCTGCGGCACGCGTCCGTCGTGGCCCGGTTGCAGGTCAGCTCGCGCTCAGCCATTCGGGGTCCGTCTCATGTCGAATGCCACCTTCCCGGAAGGCGCCCTTGAGGGCGTTGTCGTCATCGATTTCACGCAGATGCTCTCGGGGCCCTATGCGGCGATGATGCTCGCCGACCAGGGTGCGCGGGTCATCAAGATCGAGCCGCCGTCGGGCGATCAGACCCGCAACTTCGGGCCCTTCCGGCCGGGTCAGCTCCGGATGGGCGAGGGTGGCTACGGCGGTTATTTCGCCTCCACCAACCGCAACAAGGAATCGCTCGTCGTTGATCTCAAATCGCCGTCGGGCCAGGCTGTCGTGCGCCGTCTGGTCGCAAAGGCCGATATCGTAATTGAGAACTTCCGGGCCGGCGTCATGGAGCGGCTCGGGCTGGGCTTCGAGACGCTCAGCGCGATCAACCCGAGGCTCGTTTATGGCGCCATCCGCGGGTTCGGCGACCAGCGCACCGGCAAGAGCCCCTACGGTGAGTGGCCAGCCTACGATGTTGTCGCGCAGGCGATGGGCGGCATCATGGGCATCACCAGCACCGTGCCGGGCGGTGAGCCGACCAAGATCGGCCCCGGGGTCGGCGACATCGTGCCCGCCATGCAATGCGCGTTTGGGATTGTCGCGGCGCTCTACCGGGCGCGGGCGACCGGGCAGGGGCAGTTCGTGGACGTGGCCATGGTTGACGGGGTGTTGGCGCTCTGCGAGCGGATCGTCTTCCAGCACGCCATCGATGGTACGGTTCCGGGGCCCGAGGGCAACAGCCATCCGCTGCTTTGCCCTTACGGTCTCTTTCCGGCGCGCGATGGCTGGGTGGCCATCGGGTGTCCGCACGACGAATTCTGGCGGCTCCTCGCAAAGACGATCGGAATGCCGGAGCTCGCCGAAGATGTGCGTTATCGGACGACGGCGGACAGACTGAAGCGTCGCAGCGAGGTTGAGGGAGTGGTCGCCGGCTGGACGGGCGCCCGCAGCAAAGCGGAGATCGCGGCCGTTCTCGGAGGCAGGATCCCGTTTGGCCCCGTTCTCAAGGTCGACGAAATCTTTGCCGATCCGCACACAGCCGCTCGCGGAATGCTTGCAACGGTTGACCTGCCGGGGGCGTCGGACCATCGCTTCGTCGTCGCGGATACGGCCATCAAGATGACGGTGACGCCTGGCGGCGTCCGACGCCGCGCGCCGCTCACGGGCGAGCACACGCGGCAGGTGCTCGCCGATTTCGGCTTCGACGACGGCGAGATTGCCGACCTCACGCGGTCCGGCGGTGCCTGCGCCCTCGCGCTGCGCACGAGCGATTGAAAGGGGCGAGGATTGACCGGGATCCCGGCCTCAAGCCCTCTGCCGGGCCGCGATCAGTCCAGCCATGGCCTCCAGCGCGAGGGGATAGCCGGCAACACCGAGGCCGGCGATTGTCGCGGTCGCCACCGGTGCGACAAAGGAGCGGTGGCGGAACTCCTCGCGCTGGTGCGGATTGGAGATGTGCAACTCGATGATCGGCGACTTGACGTTCTTCAGCGCATCGAGAAGTGCGACCGAGGTGTGCGTGTAGGCGGCCGGATTGATGATGATGCCGTCGGCGCCGCCGATCGCCTCATGAATCCAGTCAACGAGCTGGCCCTCGTGATTGGTCTGGCGGAACGAGATCGAAAGCCCGAGCGCCGAGGCGCGTTGCCGACAGAGCGTTTCGACTTCGGCGAGCGTGGTCGAGCCGTAGATATGGGGCTCGCGTGTGCCGAGCAGATTGAGGTTGGGGCCGTTCAGGATGAAGATGGGTTTCGCCATTGGAGCCTCGGGGACGCGCGCGGGCGGGGCCGGTGCCGGCCGGAGCTGGATCGATCGCGCGTACTTGTGCCATCAGTGGCCTTGCACCGCAATCTTCACCGCCGCTTGGCGAGCTTGGGCAGGAGTCGGCCGATGGCGCATTTCGCACCGGATTGCCCGTTGTCGTTTGCGCATCTCGCGGCGATCGAGGTGCCGCCGCTCGATCTGGTCGGCATCGTCGCCGGTGCGGGCTTTGCCTCGACGAGCCTGCGATTGCGGACGACGGGGACGGCGGTGCCGGCCTATCCGTTCAGGAGCATTTCGGAGCGCCGGGAACTGCGGCGGCGGCTCGATCAGTGCGGTGTGAGCGTGCTCTATGTGGAGCTGGTGTCGCTCACGCGCGGACTCGACATGACGGATCTCGAGGCCTTGCTGGACGATGCCGCCGAGCTCGGCGCAACCCGCGTCCTGGCTGCGGGCGATGATCCGGAGTTCGCGGTGGTTGTGGATAGGCTCGCAGAGGTGGCGGCGCTGGCTGCGACATACAATTTGACTGTCGATGTCGAATTCATGCCGTTCCGGCCACTCCGGTCGTTCGCCCACGGACTGAGGCTGCTGGGCCATGCCGGGGCACCGAACGCGCAGCTGTGCGTTGATGCTTTGCATTTCTATCGGGCGGGGGGACGGGTCGAAGAGCTTGGCGGGGCGCCCACCGGCGCCATTGGCACATTCCAGCTCTGCGATGCGCCAGCATCCGCGCCGGCCGATCTCGCTTTTGAGGCAAGGCACGCTCGTTTGCTGCCGGGTGAAGGCGGTCTCGACCTTGCCGCTCTCATACGCGCCTTGCCTCAGGGAGTGCCGCTCGGGGTCGAGGTGCCGATGGTGCGTCCCGATCTTGATGCGGCCGCGCGCGTCCGGCTGTCAGCGGATGCAACGCGGCGGTATCTCGCCGCGCTCGGGGTGTGAATTGGCGCGTCTTGCTCTCGCATGCCACGCGCCGACAAGGCGTCGGAGATCGGCCGTCGATCATGGAGGCGCCCGACGCTCCGGGCGCAGAGGTGCGGACCGCGCTATCCTTTGCCCATGACGTAATCGGGTAACCAGAGTGCTATCGATGGCCAGATGGCGAGCAGGACGATGAGGACAAGGTGCGCCATGACAAATGGCAGCGCTCCCAGGATCACGTCTCTGACTGGTCCACGCTCGCGCATTCCCTGCACGACGTAGAGATTGAGGCCGACGGGCGGCGTGATGAGCGCGGCCTCGATCAGGATGGTGAGCACGATCCCCCACCAAATCGGGTCCCAGCCGAGCTTGATGATGATCGGATAGATGAACGGCGTCGTCAGGATCATCATGGAGATGGTCTCCATGAAGCACCCAAGCACCAGGTAGAATGCTACGATCAAAAGCAAAGTGCCGTACTTGCCGAGGCCCAACGCTTCGATCGCATTGCCGATGCCGTCGGTCGCACCGACCGCCGCGAGCACGAAGTTCAGAAACTGCGCCGCGAGGATGATCAGCATGATAATTCCGGTCGTTCGCATGGTGCCTTCCAGCACCGCGCGGAGCATGGCGAACGATGCCTTGCGCTCCCACGCAGCGAGGAGAAGCGCTCCCACGACGCCGAGCGAGGCGGCTTCTGTCGGGGTCGCGTAACCCGCATAGATGGAGCCGATGACGAGAAGGAAGATCAGGAAGGGCGGGATGAGGTCGGAAAGGGCGCGAAAGGCCGGCATTCCTTCTCGGCGGAAGATGTAGGCCCAAAATGCCGCGACTAGGCTAATGAGCACCGCCCAAACAGATGCCTCGTAAAGTGACTCTACGCCAAAGCCCGTTGTGCCGAAAAGAAATAGCTCAGCAACAATGAAGACGGCGACCCCGATTCCGATGATGATCGGCCAGCTCAACCACGGATTTCGCAGATTCTGCTCCCGCCTGCCGCCCTTGGCGGGCGAGAGAAGACAGGCCACGAGAATGATCAACATGAAAAACAGGGCAAGCAGCAAGCCTGGGAGCATTCCGGCAAGATAGAGTCGCGGCACACTGTTGTTCGTGAGCAGTCCGTAGAGAATGAAATTGATCGAAGGCGGGACAAGGATGCCGAGCGTGCCGCCGGCAGCGATGGAGCCGAGAAAGAGCGATTCGTTGTAGCCGCGCTTCTTGATCTCGGGGATGGCGACGGTGCCGACCGTCGCGGCGGTAGCTACGCTCGAGCCGGAGGTGGCCGCGAACATGGCGCAGGTGCCAATGTTGGCGTGCATGAGGCCGCCCGGAAGCCAGGACAACCAGAGCGCAATGGCGTTGTACGCCCGCTCGGCGATCCCTGCGCGCAAGAGAATCTCGCCCAGCATTACGAAAAGTGGAATGGCGAAGAGAATGTACTCGCTCGATGAGTTCCAGATGATCTCGCCCATGGCCCGGTGCAGCGGCATGAACGAGTAGAAGTTGTTGAGGACCATGCCGAGCACGCCCATGACGGCAGCCACGGGCACGCTGATGGCGAGGAGCACGCAAAGGATGATGAGTCCGGTCAGCAGCATGGCTCAGCGCTTTCCCTCGTGCGGTCTGTCCAGGCCGAGGCCCTTGATCTCGGCTTCGATTTCCTCGTCCAGCGAGGATGCGCCGGCAATTGCCTGGATGGTTGCGAGATCGCCGCGCAGCAAGGCTCCGAGCGTGCGCAGGATTGCGACAAGGGTGGTGAAGAAGAACAGGATGATGCCCAGCATCCACGGCACCTGTGCCCACGCAAGCGGTATTCGCAGGTTGGTGTTGGAGCGATTGTATTCGATCAAGTTGGTGCTCGCGACGTTGAAGGCGCGCTCGACCAGTGCGCCGACGAAGACGGCGAGCAGGATGAGCGCAAGGATGTCGAGCACCGCTCGCAGCCGGGGACCGAACATTCCGTAGAGGGCGTCGATGCGGACGTGACCTCGCGTGATGAGGACGTGTGCCAGTCCCCAGCTCGTGCCGACCGCAAAGAGATAACCGGAAATCTCGTCGGAGCCCGAGAAGGTCATGTTGTCGCGAACCCACACGCGCAACGCCTCCCCGGAG
>CAYWBX010000053.1:0-10234 GCA_964456015.1 uncultured Hyphomicrobiaceae bacterium
GCTCGAGCTTCAGCTTGCCGCCGGCGAAGCCCTCGACGTCGATCCGCCCGAGAACGACGTCGGCGTCCGTGACGGTCGGGTTGTTCCCGCCGCGGGCGTAGCACGCGGGGCCCGGGACCGACGCCGCGCTCTCGGGCCCGACGGTGATGCGCCGCAGCACGTCGACCTTGGCGACGGAGCCGCCGCCGGCGCCGATCTCGACCATCTCGATGACCGGGATGCGCACCGGCAGGCCGCTGCCCTTGAGGAAACGGGCCGCCCGGTCCACTTCGAAAGCGCGCGCCTTGAACGGCTGAAAATCCTGAATGAGACAGATCTTGGCCGTCGTGCCGCCCATGTCGAAGGAAAGCACGCGCCGCTCGCCGCGCTCCGCCGCGACATGGGCCGCCAGGATCGCCCCGCCAGCGGGTCCCGATTCGACAAGGCGGACGGGGAACTGCTGTGCCGTCGCGAGAGAGGTCAGGTTGCCGCCCGAGGTCACCAGGTGGATCGGCCGGCGATAGCCCTCGGCGGCGAAGGCTGCCTCGAGCCGGCCGAGATAGCCGGCCATGAGCGGCTGGACATAGGCGTTCGCAATGGCGGTCGACGTCCGCTCGTACTCCCGGACCTCGGGGCAGACCTCCGACGAGAGCGTCACCCAGACGCCGGGGCACAGCCGCCGGATGATCTCCGCAATCGCGCGCTCGTGCGCCGGATTGGCGTAGGCGTGGATCAGCGCAACGGCAACCGCCGCAACCTTCTCCCGCGCGATCTGGCGCGCCACCTTCTCGACGGCCGCCAGATCGAGCGCGCGGCGTACCTGCCCGTTGACGTCGATCCGCTCCGGGACCGTGAAGCGCAGCTCCCGCGGCACCAGAACCTTGGGCTTCTCGATGGTGAGATCGTACTGGTCATACCGGCTTTCGTCGGCGATCTCGATCACGTCGCGAAAGCCTGCGGTGGCGATCAGCGCCGTTGGTGCGCCCTTGCGCTCGATGATGGCATTCGTGGCGAGCGTCGTACCGTGCACCACAATGGCGAGGTCGGCGAACCCGATTCCCGCTTCGTCAAGGACGACGCGCGTGCCCTCGAGAATGGCGCGCTCGGGGGCATCGGGCGTCGTGAGAACCTTGGTCTCGATCCGGGAGCGTCCCCGTTCAAGGACGACATCGGTGAAGGTGCCGCCGACGTCGACTGCGAGGCGGGCAGGTGAGGCGGACGGTGGCATCGGGCTCCGGTGCGGCAGTGAGCGGCAGGTTGGACGGAGCGACTGTATCGGACTGATCCCGCAGCGCAACCGGCGATGGTCCCGCGCCGGCGCCCGAATCACCGCGACATCCTGCGGCCGGACGGTATGATGGCGGCCGCGGATGCCGGGGCCGAGGGTATCCAGCGCCGGCTCTCCGCCAATGAATTGGGAGGAGACTCTATGCCTGCGCCGATTTTCCGCCATTTGACGTTCGCGGCCCTGTTGCTTGCCGCATCGATCGCGCCCGCAGTGCCGGTCGCCGCGCAAAAGACCGGCGGCACGCTGCGGATGTACAACACCACCAATCCGCCGAGCGCATCGCTGCATGAGGAGACGACGATTGCTGCCGTGATGTCGTTTTCCGGCATCTACAACAACCTCGTGCGTTTCGATCCGCAAAAGGCGCGCAACGCGCCCGAGACGATCATTCCCGACCTGGCAACCGAATGGTCGTGGGACGCGACGCGGACGCGGCTGACGTTCAAGCTCAGGGAAGGCGTCAAGTGGCATGACGGAAAGCCGTTCACGGCGAAGGACGTGCAGTGCACGTTTCATCGTCTCAACGGGAAAGAGAAGGATTATCTGCGGCGCAACCCGCGCGGCATCTGGTATGAGAACCTGATCGAGGTGACGGTCGCAAACGACCATGAAGCGACGTTCGTGCTTGCAAAGCCGCAGGCCTCGCTGCTCTCGATGCTGGCCTCGGGATACACCGTCATCTATCCATGCCATGTCTCCGGCCGCGACATGCGCGTGAGGCCGGTCGGCACCGGGCCGTTCAGGTTCGCGGAATTCAAGAGCAACGAAGTCATCCGCATCGAGCGCAATCCGGACTACTGGCGCAAGGGCTTTCCGTACCTCGATGCAATCGAGTGGCGGATCGTTCCGAGCCGCTCGACGCGCCTGCTCGCATTTATGGCGGGCGAGTTCGACATGACCCAGATCGCGGACATCACGGTGCCGCTGCTCGCCGACATCGAGGCGAAGGCGCCCCATATCGTCTGCTCGCTGCAGCCGACGAACGTGACAACGCACATGCTGGTCAACCGCGAGCGGCCGCCGTTCGACAACCCGGACATCCGCCGCGCGATGCTGCTCGCGCTCGATCGCAAGGCGTTCATCGACATCGTCTCGCAGGGCAAGAACTTCGAGGCGGTCAACATGATGGCGCCGCCGAAAGGCAATTGGGGAATGCCGAAGGAGGAACTGGCCAAGCTGCCGAGCTACGGCGATCCGGCCCAGCAGCGCGCCGAGGCGATCAAGATCATGGAGAAGGCCGGCTACGGCCCGTCGAACAAGCTGAAGGTGAAAGTGGTGACGCGCGATTTCAACACGTTCCGCGATCCCGCCGTCATTCTCGTCGATCAGCTGAACAAGATCGGGTTCGATGCCGAACTCGAGGTGATCGAGTCCTCGCTTTGGTACAATCGTCTGTTCAAACGCGACTACTCGGTGGCTCTGAACCTGGCGGGAGCGGGCATCGACGATCCGGACGGCGTCCTGAAGATGGGGTTCTCGAGCCGGTCGGATGCCAATTTCTCGAAATACAGCGACCCGGAAGTCGATCGCCTGCTCGAGGAGCAATCGCAGGAGAGCGACCCCGTGAAGCGCAAGCAGATCGTGTGGCGGATCGAGCGCAAGCTGCTTGAGGACGTCGCCCGGCCGGTGATCTATCACGGCAACAACGCCACCTGCTGGCAGCCCTACGTGAAGGGATACATCCAGCAGGAGAACTCGATCTACAACAACTCGCGCTACGACGAGGTGTGGCTCGACAAGTGACGCCGGCAGGGCGCGGCGGGCGACGGAAAAAGCAGAAGGCGGTCCCGGCCGGGGACCGCCTTTGCGGGTTCGGTGCTGCAAGGATGCGCGAAAACCCACTCCTCAGCGACGATGTCAGCGCGTCGGGACCGGCTTCTCGCCGCGGTAGTCGTAAAAGCCGCGCTGCGTCTTGCGCCCGAGCCAGCCCGCCTCGACATACTTCACGAGCAGCGGGCAAGGTCTGTACTTCGAATCCGCCAGCCCCTCGTAGAGGACCTGCATGACGGAGAGGCAGGTGTCGAGCCCGATGAAGTCGGCGAGCTCGAGCGGGCCCATGGGATGATTGGCGCCAAGCCGCATGGCCTTGTCGATCGCCTCGACGCTGCCGACGCCCTCATAGAGCGTGTAGACGGCCTCGTTGATCATCGGGAGCAGGATCCGGTTGACGATGAAGGCCGGGAAATCCTCCGACACGGCGATCTGCTTGCCCAGGCTCTCGACGAAGGCGCGGGCCGTCGCAAAGGTTTCATCGGCGGTCGCTATGCCCCGGATCAGCTCGACGAGCTGCATCACGGGGACCGGGTTCATGAAGTGGATGCCGATGAAACGCTCGGGGTCCGTCGTCGTGGATGCCAGGCGCGTGATGGAGATCGACGAGGTGTTCGAGGCAAGGATGGCGCCCTTCTTCGTCTTCGACTTGAGCTCGTTGAAGATCTTGCGCTTGGTGGCCTCGTCTTCCGTGGCGGCCTCGATGATGAGGTCGCAGTCGGCGAGCGACTCGAGGCTTGACGCGAAGGCGATGCGGCCGATCGCGCCCTGCATCTCGCTGTCGGTGATGAGACCGCGGGACACCTGTCGCGTCATGTTCTTCTGGATGACGCCGAGCGCCTTGTCGAAGGCCTCGCGGCGGATGTCGTTCATCGCCACCTGATAGCCGGCGAGCGCGACGACATGGGCGATGCCGTTGCCCATCTGGCCGGCGCCGATGATGCCGACCTTCTTGATCTCGGGCGGCGGCGGTGCCGCCGCCGTTCGCTTCGTCTTCACGGATGCGTCCATTTGAGCGCTCCCGAACAGATCTGCGCCATTATTTGCCGGCCTTTGCAAGCTCGCCTTCGAGCTCGGGCAGCGCCGCGAAGAGATCAGCAACGAGCCCGTAGTCGGCAACCTGGAAGATGGGCGCCTCGGCATCTTTGTTGATCGCGACGATGATCTTCGAATCCTTCATGCCCGCGAGGTGCTGAATCGCGCCCGAGATGCCGACAGCGATGTAAAGCTCCGGCGCCACCACCTTGCCCGTCTGCCCGACCTGGAAGTCGTTCGGAACAAACCCGGCGTCGACGGCAGCGCGCGAGGCGCCCATGGCCGCGCCGAGCCGGTCGGCCACGGGTTCGATGTACTTCTTGAAGTTCTCGCCCGACTGCATTCCGCGACCGCCCGAAATCACGATCTTGGCGCTGGTGAGCTCCGGCCGGTCGGACTTCGACAGCTCGGCCTTGTCGAACTGGGATAGCCCGGCGGCCGCTGGCACCGGCACCTTCTCGATCGGCGCGCTGCCGGTGAGGGCGGTCGCGGCGAAGGAGGCGGTGCGGACGGTGATCACCTTCTTGGCGTCCGTCGACTGCACGGTCTGGATGGCGTTGCCGGCATAGATCGGCCGCTCGAACGTGTCCGGCGACAACACCTTCGTGACGTCCGAGATCTGCATCACATCAAGCAGCGCGGCGACGCGCGGGAGCACATTCTTGCCAGCCGCGGTGGCGGCAGCCACGACCGCGGAGTAATTGGCCATCATCGGCACGATGAGCGAGGCGAGCTCCTCGGCAAGGCCGTTGGCGAGATGCGGGGCCTCGGCGAGGAGCACCTTGCTGGCGCCCTCGAGCTTTGCGGCTTCCTCGGCGACCGCCGAGCATCCCGAGCCGGCGACCAGCACGTGCACGTCGCCGCCCAGGGCCTTGGCGGCCGTCATGGCCTTCAGCGTTGCCGAGCCGAGCGCGGCGTTGTTGTGGTCCGCAACCAAAAGCACGCTCATCAGATCACTCCCGCATCCTTCAGCTTGGCAACGAGTTCGGCCGCATTGGCGACCTTGACACCGGCCTTGCGTCCGGGCGGCTCGGTCGTCTTGAGCACCTTGAGGCGGGGCTTGATCTCAACGCCGAGGTCGGCCGGCTTCTTGACGTCAAGCGGCTTCTTTTTCGCCTTCATGATGTTGGGCAGCGATGCATAGCGCGGCTCATTGAGACGCAGGTCCGTGGTCACGATGGCCGGTATCTTCAGCTTGACCGTCTCGAGGCCGCCGTCGACCTCCCGGGTGACGTGGAGGGTCCCGCCATCCACGACGATCTTGGAGGCGAAGGTTCCTTGCGACCATCCGAGGAGCGCGGCCAGCATCTGGCCGGTCTGGTTGCAGTCGTCGTCGATGGCTTGCTTGCCGAGAATGACGAGACTCGGCTTTTCCGCCTCGACAATCGCCTTGAGCAGCTTGGCGACGGTGAGCGGCTCGATGATCTCATCGCCGGTCTCGACCTGAATACCGCGGTCGGCGCCCATGGCCAGCGCGGTGCGGATGGTCTCCTGCGTCTTCGCGGACCCGATCGAGACAGCAACGATCTCAGTGACGACGCCCTTCTCCTTCATGCGGATCGCTTCCTCGACCGCGATCTCGTCAAAGGGATTCATGGACATTTTGACATTCGCAAGCTCGACGCCGCTGCCGTCGCTCTTCACGCGAATCTTGACGTTGTAGTCGACCACCCGCTTGACGGGCACCAGAACCTTCATCGCCGTGTTGCTCCCCAGACCAATCGCCGGTTGTCGCTCCGAGCCGTTTCGGCACCGGAGCGAGGCAGCCTGCCGCCCCGTGTCCGTGCCGGCGCAACCGACCCATCTCCATTGTGCGGTGCGACGCTCCTGCTCAGAATTGAGGCACATTGCCCCGTTGCGCTGTCGCGTCAAGGGCGACAGGCCGACAGACGAGTGATTTCGCACGTGCGAAGAGAGTATGGGGGGTGCTGTTGGGAGTCAATTGCGAGTCCGGCGCTCCTCGGTGCGCGGTTGTCGCGCCTCACGCCCGGCCGAGCGCCGCAGCGCGGCGATGCGATCAGGCCCGAGCCGCCGGCAGACGGTCGAAGAGGGGGACGCCCGGCCGGCGCATGAAGACCACGAGAAGCGCTCCGGCGAGGACGCCGCCGACGTGCGCCCACCAAGCCACCGGGCCGGTGTCCGGAATGAGGAGCATGGCGAACTGGGTGGCGATCCAGGCGCCGAGCGCCAGCAGCGCGGTCACCCGGAGGGGAATGAAACGAAAGGCTAGGATCCACACGCGCACATGCGGGTGCAGCATCAGGTAGGCCGCGATGACGCCGGCGACCGCGCCGCTCGCCCCGATCAGCGGAACCCTGCCGGCCGGCTCCTTCAGGGCCGTCGCCTTGAAAAGAAGCTGAGCAAAGCCGTACTCGGCGCTGAGCGCGTGCACGAGCCCAGCGAGGGCTCCACACAGGATGTAAAAGACCAGGAATTTCAGATGGCCGAGGGCATCCTCGACGTTGTCGCCGAACACCCAGAGGAAGAGCATGTTGCCGGCCAGATGCAGCGGATCGCCGTGCAGAAACATGTAAGTGACGAGGGTCAGCCCCTCGGGCACAGGCAGCGCGTCGAACGGCCCGCGCGCGGGGCCTCCGAGAAGCTGTGTCTTTAACAACTCAGCGGGAATAATGGCGAAGCTGCCGGCGACGTACTGGCCGCGCGCTGTGTACTCCAGGATGAAAATCACGATGTTTAGAATGATCAAGCCGATGGTCACGATGGGCCACCGGATGGTCCGGAGCGGATTGTCGTCCGACAGGGGTACAAACACGGATCGGGGCTCGCGGTCAGGGATGCAAGGAGGCGTTGATCTCGCAGCTTAGCGGCTCTTGCCCGGAACCCAAAGGACGTCGCGCGCTCCGAGGTCGTTGGCATAGCGGCTTGCAACAAAGAGGTAATCCGACAGCCGATTGAGGTACTTGATCACGGGATCTCCCACCGGCTCGTCCGGCATCGACGCCAGCTCCACAACGAGCCGCTCGGCGCGTCGGCAGACCGTTCTGGCGACGTGCAGGGCGGCGGCGGCGGCGGTTCCTCCCGGCAGGACGAACGAGCGCAGCGGCGCCAGCTTGCTGTTCATGTCGTCGATCTCGGCCTCGAGACGATCGACCTGAGACTGCACGATCCGCAGCGCCTTGCCCGCCGTCGTGCCTCCACGGTCCGGGACGCAGAGATCGGCGCCGAGATCGAACAGATCATTCTGGATCGTCTCGAGACGCCGATCGAGCACAGGGTCGGCCCCCGCGAGGTGAACCCGCGCCATGCCGAGGGCGGCATTGGTCTCGTCGACGGTGCCGTAGGCGGCGACGCGCAGCGCGTATTTCGGCAGCCGCTCGCCGCTGCCGAGCGCCGTCGTTCCGTCATCGCCCGTGCGCGTGTAGATGCGGTTCAGGACTACCATGTCCGGTCTCCGTCGCGTCCCGGTTAAGCCTAGCCGCTTTCGGATCGATGGGCCAGAAGCGGGGCTGGCCGCACCAGGGGTACCCGTTTCCAACGCCTCGATCACCGGCAGTCCGAAGCCGCCCCTCAGTCGTAGCCTTTCGGCGGAACAAAACCGCCGATCTCCCGTTCGAGGAGCCGGCTGAATGCAATGGCGGTCTTGTCGTGTCCGCTCGCCGCGATCGCCTGATAGCCGACGGGCAGCCCGTCGGCGGTCAATCCCGCTGGGCCGACGGTCGAGGGCAACAGCACGACGCCGGAGTAGCCCGCCCAGAAGAGCTGGTCCGTCGTGCGCACGCGCTTGTTGTTGACGGCGATCGTGCGCTGCCAGCGCTCGCCAGAATGATCATGCGGGAATGCAGCCGTGGCGGCAGCCGGGCAGAGGAGGATGTCCCAGTCCCGGAAGAAGCTTTGAAACTGGCGTCTGAGCTTGTGACGCTCGTTGTTGAGTGCGAGCCAGTCGCGGTGCGAGAGCGTGTTGCCGCGGATCATCCGATCGAGATAAGGCTCGGACGCCGCGTCGGTGTTCGCGAGCGCCTCGCGCCAGCGCGCAATGTCGGCCGCCGGCGTGCGGGCCGACGTCGCTGCCCGGAGAAGGAGCACATAGACCTCGTTCAGCCGGCGCGTGTCGAGATCGGGCTCGATTTCCTTGACAGTCGCTCCCTGTCGGGCAAGCCGGTCGACGAGCCGCTGCAGGACGTCGCCATAGGAGGCGTCAATCTCGGAATTCGGATCGCTGAGTTTGACGGCGACCCTGAGCGAGCTCAGCGACGTTGCCCGGCATGGCGGCAGGTCGACCTTCCAGGCGACTCCGTCGATGTCGTCCGGCCCGGCCATGGCGTCGAGCGCGACCTCGAGGTCGTCGGCGCCGCGGGCGAGCGGGCCGACGGCCGAGATGTCGGCGTAGCTTACAACGCCCGGCAGCGTGTGCCCCATCGGCGAGATGACGCCCCACGTCGGCTTCAATCCGAAGACGCCGCAGTAGTGGGCGGGATTGCGGATCGACGCGCCGATGTCGCTGCCGGCCTCGAGACCGGTCAGTCCGGCGGCGAGCGCGGCCGCGGAGCCGCCGGACGAGCCGCCTGGGGTCCTGGTCAGGTCCCAAGGGTTGTTGGTGGTGCCGTGGATGGCGTTCGTGCTCTGCCAGTCGGCGAGCATCAGAGGCACGTTGGTCTTGCCGAACAGCACGACACCAGCGCGTTCGAGCCGCTCGACGGCAAGCGCGCTCTTTGCCGTGACGTTGTCGCGCAGCTGCGGGTCGCCCCAGGTCGTCGGCGATCCCTCGACGTTGAAGCTCTCCTTGATGGTCATGGGCACGCCGTGCAACGGTCCCCATACGTCGCCCCGAGCCAATGCAGCGTCGGCGGCCTCGGCCCGCTTCCTGGCACGCGCGGCGTCCATCCAAATGATGGCGTTAAGGCGCGGATTGTGCCGCTCGACGCGGGCCAGGAAATGCTCGAGCACCTCGCGCGCCGAGACCTTGCGGGCTCGGATCAGGCCCGCGATCTCGACGGCGGTCATGTAGTGGAGCTGGTCGTGCGCCATGGGTCGGTCTCCTTGCCGGGACTGACTATCGCGGCAGATCCCGCTGTCGCGCAACGGGGTCGGATTCGCTCTGCATGGATCGCCGGGCTGTCCCGCCACGCTTCACTTCGCTGCCTCGAGGGAATAGGCTGGCGGCGCGAGAAGAAGAAGTCATAGCGCGGGCGAACGCGCAGGGAGCTCGGTCGTGACCATTCGGGATGGCGTCGTCGCAGCGGTTGGAAATACGCCGCTGATCAAGCTGAAGCGGGCGTCGGAGGAGACCGGCTGCACGATTCTCGGCAAGGCCGAGTTCATGAACCCGGGCCAGTCCGTCAAGGATCGCGCCGCGCTCTTCATGATCCAGGACGCCGTCAAGAAGGGGCAGCTCAGGCCGGGCGGCACCATCGTCGAAGGCACCGCCGGCAACACCGGCATCGGCCTTGCGGTGATCGGCAACGCGATGGGGTTCCGGACCGTGATCGTCATTCCGGAGACCCAGAGCCAGGAAAAGAAGGATACGCTGCGCCTGCTCGGCGCCGAACTCGTCGAGGTGCCCGCGGTCCCCTATAAGAATCCGAACAACTACGTCAGATACTCGGCTCGCCTCGCCGAGGCCCTGGCGCGGACGGAGCCCAACGGCGCGGTTTGGGCCAATCAGTTCGACAATGTCGCCAATCGCGAGGCGCACATCGTCACCACGGCCGAGGAAATCTGGTCGGCGACCCAGGGCAAGGTGGACGCGGTCGTGGCCGCCGTCGGCTCCGGCGGCACGCTCGCCGGCATGTCGATGGGCCTCAAAGCGCGACGCAAGAGCATCATCGCCGCGCTCGCCGACCCACCCGGCGCGGCGCTCCATTCCTACTATACGACCGGCGTGCTCAAGGCCGAAGGATCGTCGATCACGGAGGGCATCGGGCAGGGCCGCATCACCAAGAACCTCGAGGGGGCGATTATCGACCGCTCGTATTTCATTCCTGACGAGGAGGCGGTGCGCGTCGTCTTCCAGCTGCTCGAGGAGGAGGGGTTGTGCCTCGGGTCCTCGTCGGGCGTCAATGTGGCCGGGGCGATCCGGCTGGCCCGCGATCTGGGCCCCGGCAAGACCATCGTGACGGTGCTGTGCGACTACGGCACGCGCTATCAGTCCAAGCTCTTCAATCCCGAGTTCCTGCGGTCCAAGGGCCTGCCGACGCCGCCCTG
>CAYWBX010000054.1:0-10138 GCA_964456015.1 uncultured Hyphomicrobiaceae bacterium
GAGCAGCATTCCGGGAGAAAGCAGCCATGTCGCGCACGCCAACCGCGGTCGCATCGACGAAGAACCCCGGCACCGGCGGCAATGTCATCGGCCTCAAGGGCATCGGCGGCCACGGCAACGTGCTCACCGGCACGCGCCATATGGTGTCCTCCTGCCACTTTGCCGCCTCGCACGCGGCCTTCCTGATCCTCGAGGCAGGAGGCAATGCGGTCGATGCGGGCGTGGCGGCGGGGCTTTGCCTCGGCGTGCTGCAGTCCGACCTCGTCAACGTCGCGGGCGTCGCGCCGATCATGATCCGCTCGGGCAAGACGGGCGAGGTGGTCACCATCGACGGGCTCGGCGTATGGCCGAGGAAGGCGTCCTCCGAATATTTCCGCCGCCACCACAAGGGCGCGATTCCGGAGGGTCTGTTGCGCGCCGTGGTGCCCGGCGCGCCCTCGGGCTGGCTCACGGCGCTCGAGCGCTATGGCACGATGAGCTTCGGCGAGGTGTCGGCGGCCGCCATCCGGCTCGCGCGCGACGGCTTCCCGGCCGATCCTCGCTTCGTCGAGACGATCGTCACGGCCTTGCCCAAGTATCAGCGGTTTCCGGGCAACGCCGCGGTTTATCTGCCGGGCGGCAAGCCGCCCGAGGTCGGGGAGATCTTCAGGCAGGCCGACCTGGCGCGCTCGCTGCAGTACATGGTTGACGAGGAGAGGGCAGCCGCGCGCAACGGCCGGCTCGCGGGCCTCAAGGCGGCGCACGATGCGTTCTATCGAGGCGACATCGCCAAGGCGATCTGCGATTACCATGCGAAGAACGGCGGCTGGCTCACGCCCGAGGATATGGCGCCGTTCCGCGCGCGCATCGAGCCCCCCGTGAAGGTGCGTTACCGCGACATGGAGGTGTGGACCTGCGGGCCGTGGTGTCAGGGCCCCGCGCTTGGCATGATCCTCAAGATCATCGCCGGCGATGACGTCAAGGCGCTCGGGCACAATTCAGCCGCCTACATTCATCTCCTCACCGAAGCGATCAAGCTCGCCTTCGCTGATCGCGAGGCCTATTTCGGCGACCCGCGCTTCGTCGATGTGCCGCTTGCGACGCTTCTCTCGGATGCCTTCGCCACGGCGCGGCGCGCGCGGATCGACCAAGCGAAGTCCTACCCCGAAATGCCGCCCGCCGGTCCGATCGAGGGCTACCCGCGATTGCAGCCCGATGCGCCGAAGGCCGACGTGCCGCCGATGTCGCCCGATACCGCCTATTGCTGCGCCATCGACCGGGACGGCAACGTCTTCTCGGCGACGCCGAGCGATGCCTCCTACGACATGGAGCTCATTCCGGGGACCGGCCTCGTCGCCTCGGGGCGGGGCTCACAGTCGTGGACGGTTGCGGGCCACCCCTCGGAGGTCGCACCCTTCAAGCGGCCGCGGCTCACGCCCAATCCGGCGATCGCAATTCTTGGCGACGGGCAGGCGGTGATGCCGTTCGGCACGCCCGGCGGCGACGTGCAGACGCAGGCCATGCTGCAGGTGCTGCTCAACGTCGGCGTCTTCGGCATGGACCTGCGTTCTGCCATCGAGGCGCCGCGCTTTTCCTCCTACTCGTTCCCGTCGAGCTTCGAGCCGCACGAGTATTACCCCAACCGCCTCGCGCTCGAAGCGCGGATCGCGCCGGAATCGGTCGGGGGATTGGTTGAGCGCGGCCACGACGTGCTGCTCTGGCCCGAATGGACGCGCCTTGCGGGCTCAGTGTGCGCCGTCATCAAGGATGTGAAGCACGGCGTGCTGACGGGCGCCGGCGACCCGCGCCGCGCCTCCTACGCAGTCGGCTGGTAAGGACGGCTGTCCCGTGCGGAGCCGAAGCCGCAGGGGCCGGTCCAGGCAATGTTGGCATCTGGAGCTCAGGGAAGAGAGTGCCTTCGCTGCGCAAAGCTGGGTCGGGCCCGCTCCCCGCCGCAGGACGGAGCCCTCACAATTTCCCACCCGATTTCTCCGCAGTTACATCGGTCATCCAATCGAGCGACGGTTTGGATGTTTGCGAGCGTCAGGAGTCAATTCTTCCAGGAATTGACGTTTTTCAACTCTTCGCAGACTGCTCTCAGAATCAATTCGGCTGGCGGTTCCGCGCGTTCGACGCGCACGACATAAATCCAGCACCCTCCACGAATACCCTCGGTCGGTTCCCCAATGTCATGCAAAGTAGAGAATTGTAGTCCCAATCGCACACAGATATTTTGGCCTTCGACAACGAGTTCGAACTCCTCATCCTTAAGGACTTCGCATGGCTGTCGCGAGTTCACTGGGCCTGGCCAGTAGGCGCCCTTGCGAGGAGAGTTCGATCGCTTCGGAAACGCGATGAAGACCGGATCCACTCCCTTCTCCTCGATAAATATTGAATAGCCTTCGGCAAGCGGAAAGACTCCGCTGGTCACCACTTGCACCGTTGCTCGCTGTGCTTCCGTTCGCCGAACTTCCTGGGCGGTAAGTCCCTGAATTGCCATGCAGGAAAGCAACAAGCCGGCCCACGGCAAGTTGCACATCGCTCTCACCTCGCACGCCCTCCCTCGCGCTCCAAGCAAATCAAGCGTTGCAAGGGCATGTCTCACTCCGCCGCCCCCCGCTTGCCGCCGCCAGCCTTGCCGCGGGCGCGGCGGGCGAGGAGGGCCTTCAGGAACTGCCCCGTATAGCTCTCGCGGACCTTCGCCACGTCCTCGGGCGTCCCCTGCGCAACGATCCGCCCGCCGCCGTCGCCGCCCTCGGGCCCGAGGTCGATGATCCAGTCCGCGGTCTTGATCACCTCGAGGTTGTGCTCGATCACGATCACCGTGTTGCCGGCGTCGGCGAGTTCGTGCAGCACCTCGAGCAGTTTCGCCACGTCGTGGAAGTGAAGGCCCGTCGTCGGCTCGTCGAGGATGTAGAGCGTGCGGCCCGTTGCGCGCCGCGACAGCTCTTTGGCGAGCTTGATGCGTTGCGCTTCGCCCCCTGACAGCGTCGTCGCCTGCTGGCCGATCTTGATGTAGCCGAGGCCGACGCGATGAAGCGTCTCGAGCTTGTCGCGGATCGCGGGCACCGCGGCGAAGAAGCCGACGCCTTCCTCCACCGTCATGTCGAGCACGTCGGCGATCGATTTCTCGCGGAACGTGATCTCGAGCGTCTCGCGATTGTAGCGGCGGCCCTTGCACTGGTCGCAGGTGACGTAGACGTCGGGCAGGAAGTGCATCTCGATCTTGAGAACGCCGTCGCCCTCGCAGGCCTCGCACCGCCCGCCCTTGACGTTGAACGAGAAGCGGCCCGGCCCGTAGCCGCGCGCCTTGGCCTCGGGCAGCCCCGCGAACCAGTCGCGGATCGGCGTGAAGGCGCCGGTGTAGGTGGCCGGGTTCGAGCGCGGCGTGCGCCCGATCGGCGACTGGTCGATGTCGATCACCTTGTCGAGGTGCTCGAGGCCCTCGATACGGTCATGCGCGCCGGGCGCCTCGCGGGCGCCGTTGAGCTTGCGGGCGGCGGCCTTGTAGACGGTATCGATCAGGAACGTCGACTTGCCGCCGCCGGAGACGCCGGTGACGCAGGTCAAGACGCCGAGCGGGATATCGACGGTGATGCCCTTGAGGTTGTTCTCGCGCGCGTTGACGACGGTGAGCCGCTTGCCCGGAGCGGGCGTGCGGCGGCGTTTCGGCAGCGGCACCTGACGGATGCCGGAGAGATACTCGCCGGTGAGCGAGTCCGGGTTCGCCATCACCTCGTCGGGTGTGCCCTGCGCGACGATCCGGCCGCCATGAATGCCGGCGCCGGGGCCAATGTCCACGACGTGGTCGGCGGCGCGGATGGCGTCCTCGTCGTGCTCGACGACCAGCACCGTATTGCCGAGATCGCGCAGGTGGCGCAGCGCCTCGAGCAGGCGCGCGTTATCGCGCTGGTGAAGTCCGATCGAGGGCTCGTCGAGCACGTACATCACGCCGGTCAGGCCCGAGCCGATCTGCGAGGCGAGCCGGATCCGCTGGCTCTCGCCGCCCGACAGCGTGCCCGATGCGCGCGACAGCGTCAGATATTCGAGGCCAACGTCCACCAGGAACTGAAGGCGCTCGCGGATCTCCTTCAGGATGCGCGTGGCGATTTCTGTCTGCTGCTTGGTGAGCGTGGCGGGGAGCTCGGCGAACCAGGCATTGGCGGCCTTGATCGAGAGGTCGGTCACCTCGCCGATATGGCGGCCGCCGACCTTGACGGCGAGCGCCTGCGGCTTGAGCCGGTAACCGTTGCAGGCCTTGCAGGGATGCGCCGCCTGGTAGCGCGAAAGCTCTTCCTTGACCCAGTCGCTGTCGGTCTCGCGCCAGCGCCGTTCAATGTTATTGATGACGCCTTCAAAAGTCTTGGTCGTCTGATACTTCCGGATGCCGTCCTCGTAGGTGAACGTGATCTCCTCATCCCCGGAGCCGAAGAGGATCACGTCGCGCACCTTCTTCGGCAGTTTCGCCCAGGGCGTGCGCATGTCGAACTTGTAGTGGAGCGAGAGCGAGCGCAGCGTCTGTTCGTAGTAGGGCGAAGTATTGCCGGTGCGCGACCAGGGCCAGACGGCTCCCTCGGCAAGCGACAGATCCTGATCGGGCACGACGAGATCCGCCTCGAAGCGCAGCTCCGTGCCGAGGCCGTCGCAGGTCGGGCACGCGCCGGCCGGGGCATTGAACGAGAACAGCCGGGGCTCGATCTCCTCGATGGTGAAGCCCGAAACGGGGCAGGCAAATCGCTCGGAGAAGATGATCCGTTCGTGCGTGTCGTTGCGCGAGCGGTTGGGGGCCTCGGTCTCCTCCTTGGGCAGCGGCTTGTCGACGAGTTCGGCGATCGCGAGGCCGTCGGCGAGGCGAAGCGCCGTCTCCAGGCTGTCGGCGAGCCGGTTGCCGATATCCTTCCGGACAATCAACCGGTCGACGACGACGTCGATATCGTGCTTGTACTTTTTGTCGAGCTTCGGCGCCTCGGCGATTTCACAGACGACGCCGTTGATCTTCACTCGTTGAAACCCCTTTTTCTGCCACTCGGCGAGCTCCTTGCGGTACTCGCCCTTGCGGCCGCGCACGACGGGGGCGAGCAGCATGAGGCGCGTGCCCTCCGGCAGCGCCAGCACCTTGTCGACCATCTGACTGACCGTCTGGCTCTCGATCGGCAGGCCGGTCGCGGGCGAATGGGGAACGCCGACGCGGGCGAAGAGCAGGCGCAGGTAGTCGTAGATCTCCGTGACGGTACCGACGGTCGAGCGCGGATTGCGGCTTGTCGTTTTCTGCTCGATCGAGATGGCGGGCGAGAGGCCGTCGATGTGGTCGACGTCCGGCTTCTGCATCATCTCGAGGAACTGGCGGGCGTAGGCCGAGAGGCTCTCGACGTAGCGGCGCTGGCCCTCGGCATAGATGGTGTCGAAGGCCAGTGACGACTTACCGGAGCCCGACAGCCCCGTGAACACGATCAGCGCATCGCGCGGGATCTCGAGGTCGATGTTCTTCAGGTTGTGCTCGCGCGCGCCGCGCACATGAATGGTGTTTGCGCGCGAGGCTGGGCCGGCCGCCGGTCGGGACTTCGAGTGTCTGCTCATGCGCCCGGGTCTACCGGAAAGGCGCCGAGGCGGCAATGCAACCCGGCGTCCGGGCGCGTCCATTCCCGGTGAAAATTTGAACTAATGCCGGACTTGACGGGCGTCGCTGCCGTGCCCACGTCGCGAGCTTGAGCCCGGGCACCGGCGAGGCGATCGCGCCACGGCACGCAAGGGGGCTTGGAGATCCGATCTTCAGCACTTCGTTGAACGCTGTGGCCCCATCAGCGGGACGGCGGGCGACCCTTGCATTGCGGAGGCCCCATGACGGCACAAGTGCACGAGCGGCTTATTCTCGATGGCGAGCTGCGCACCATGACGTTCTGCCCGGACCTGCCCGAGCCCTGGCTGCTCGTTCCGGTCATCTTGACTAAAGACAGCTACAGCATGAACGGCGAGGTCTGGACAACGACGCAAGAGCGCTGGTGGGACCCCTACGGCGGAGAGCACCGCATTTCGAGGACCTGGTGCTCGATCGAGTCTGAGGAAGAAGACGCAGACTTGGTTGACCTGGAGTACGTGGGGTCGACGGCGTGCTGGCGAGGCTACGTCGGAACGTGGCGGATCGAAGACCGGCGATTCTATCTGGACAAACTGATCGGGCGCGTCCGTCTGGCCGTCGAGTCTCCACTCTTCGCCGACTGGTTCACCGGCGTGTTACGGATTCCTGACGGCAAGGTCCTGATGAGCGTCCATATGGGTTTCGGCACCCTCTACGAGCAGGAGATTCACATCTTCGTCGAGGAGGGCCATGTCCGCGGGCGCAGAACGATCACAAATTCGGCGGATGACGTGTCGGAGGAGGAACTCGAGTGGGCCAACCTCCCGGGCTTCGAGAATCGATTCAAAGGCGACCGCGACTTCCATTGAGGCCGGCGCCCGCCACGAGACCGGGCGGGCGGTTTCGCCCCAGGTTGGCTGGCGACGCGGCGTTGAACGCGAGATGAACATCGTGCTCAAGCGCCGTTCAAGTGCGCGCGGCTAAGAGCGCATCCGACAATCGCCAACATCCGTGTGCTATCTCCATGGCTGCATCGCTCGTGCTCAAGGGAGACTTACCGATGTCCGATGTGAAGCAGGTGCTGAGCGTCATGAACGAGGACGCGCGCCGGGGACCGCTGGCACGGCCGCTGCTCATTGCGCGAACCGTCGCCATCATCACGGCGGTGATCGGCGCCACACCCACCGCCTACCAATTCTACCAGTCCTGGAAGCATGACATTCCCTACTCCGAGGTGCCGCACCGGCTCTCGCAATACGAGCTCTTCGTTGCCAACATCGACTGCAATCCGAGTTACAAGGCGCTGACGGCCGCGAACGGCACGCGCATCGACGCAGCCGCCTGTCCTAAGACGGGCGACATCTCGGTCAGGATCGTCGCGCCCGGAAATCAGGCTTATCATCAATGGGTTGCGTTCAAGCAGCTGCAGAAGACCGCGACCGCCCGGTCGGCGTGGCTCGATCTTTTCGTCGCCTCGGCGCATGCCCAGGAGGGCAAGCCCGCGCCCGCTGCCGTCCAGACTGCCCAGGCTCCCTCCGGAGCCCCGGCGCCCGCGGGGGGCTCGCAGGTCGTCTGCCAGTCGCTGCAGCCAAAGGCCATGGTGGTGCGTATCGTCAGCGAGGCCGGCAAGTGCTACCGCGAGATCATCTCGGCCATCCACGGCAAGACCGAGAAGCGTGACGAAGTTCCCTGCAACACCCAATGCCCGGCGCCCGGCAAGGGGTGATGCGCTGACAGCCGCGACCGCGCACCGGCGTGCGCCGCGGCGGCGTCTCAAGCGAAATTGCGGCCGACCCGGCGCGTCAACGCCTGGAGGCCCTCGACCCCAGTCAGATATTGATCGACGTAGCTCGCGAAGCTTTGCCAGTGTGCGACCGCATCGGCCCGTTCGGTCCGCCCGCCCTTGAGGTGGTCGTCCACCACCGCCAGGAGATCGAGGAGGGCGCGCTTGTGCGGGATGTCGGCGCGGGTCACAAGGGCGATCAGAGCATCGAGGTCGCGCCGAGGCGATGTCGCTCCCGATGGCTGATGCGATGGCCGTGCTTCGGCGTGAGGCTGACCATAGGTCGCGGTCGCCGCGCCCTTCGATGATGCGCCGCCCGCAAAGGGCGTGGCGAAAGGCGGGCCCTCCGCTGGCCAACCGATCCCGGAGTCGGGCGTGCCGGCATTCGGCGGCCATTTCGCTGCGGACTCGCTCTGGGCCGGCCTGCGGCTACTTGCCGTGAATGTGCCTGACGCACCAACCGGCGCGACGTGGCCGTTACTCCGTGCCGACGCCGGCCACTCGTGCGGCAGAGCGCCATTGCCGCGAACTGGCGTCTGGCTGGCGTGACGCCCGCCGGCGATCGGCGCGCCCATCGCACCGTTTGGCCCTTCGGACCGCAACTCGGGTCGGTCGGGCGCCAGCGCCGGCAATGTCAAGTCGGCGGGGGTTAGGATCTCGATAGTCTCGCCCTTCAGATCGACGCGGTAATGGAGCGGCGCATTGAGGTCGGCCCGCATCGCTTCGCCAAGGCGCGCAATGAACGCTTTGGCGAACTCCTCCCGGCCGACCGACAGGCTGATCTTGCCGCCGTCCGCGCAGGCGATAACCAACCGGCGACGCTGGTAGACGAGTGCGAAGACGCCCACCCCCAGGGCAACGAGCCCCAGCCAGATCACGGTCGACCCACCCGCTTGGATCGCGGCGAGGCCCTTCCTGAGCGCGACCTCGTAGCCAATGCCGGCAAGGGCGAGCGCAATTAGTGCCAGCCCTGGACCCATGAACGGCCGCCCCCGCGTGTAGGTGACCGCGGTGATGTGACCGACCGCGACAACGCGAGCGCCGAAGTCCAGCGTCCGGGCGGTGATTTCGATCGGCCCCTGCCCCGCCATCGCCTTGGCCCTCCGCCACCAGCCTGTGGCAGGCCAGCATATACCGGAGAGCAGCATATTCGCCAGCACGACCGCGAGCCGGCTCCGTCGCGGGGCTGGCGACCCGAATTACGGATTGTTGGTCACCGCAACCCAGGTGTCATCCTCCTGCGCACGGCGCTCGAAGGCTAGAAAATCGTAGTAGCCGCAACGGCCTTCACCGGGAAACGAGCGACAGATCGCGGGCCGTGCCGGATAGATCGTGCAGCGGCGCTCCTGGATGTCGAAGAACCGGCAGATCTTGCCGAAATGCGGATCGGCCTTGCGCCGCATCACATACTTTCGTCCGTAGGCGCGCTTGGTGAACTTGGCCCGCGCCTCCTCGAACGTCAATTTGTGGTGACGCGCGAGCCGCTCGACGTCACGCTTGTCGAGCGCAATCAGCGGATAGCTGCAGCAATAGCCCGGGCACTTCTTGCAGTTGTAGGCAACCATGGAAGCTCAGCCGCTTCTGCCTGCGACCGCCGAGATCTCGACTTTCCAGTCGACACCGGCAAGACCAGCGGCGATGACGAGGGTCGTTGCAACGAGGCGTCCGGCAAGCATCCGGTCGCGGGTCGCCCGAAAGATCGGAACGCCGGATCGGCTGGTCACATAAACAGTGACCTCGATGAGGTCATCGAGGCCAAGGCCCGCCTCGGTGAGAACTACCGAAAGATTGCGCCAGGCCTGCTCGTGCTGCTCTTCCTCGGTTTCGCACATCGTTCCGTCGGGTCTGATGCCAACCTGCCCCGAGATGAAGAGGAGGCGGCTTCCGGCTGCGACCTCGACAGCGTGCGCATATTTCGAGAACGGTGGCGCGATGCTGGTTGGGGTGATTGTCTGCGGCATGGACGGATCCGGTGGCGACGGCAACGGGATTACAGATGCGCCCGGCCTCTCTTGCGGTCAAGCGGATTGCATGCCACCGAAAGCGCATGACGCGTGCGCTCTGTCGTGACTGTTCGGAGCTCTTCGATCCGGTGCTCAGCCGCTGTCCGGGATGCGACGGCGATCGGCTCGTGCGCCATGACGAACTTGAGTCGCTGTCCATCGCCCACATCGATTGCGATGCCTTCTACGCTTCGGTGGAAAAGCGCGATCGGCCCGAGCTTGCCGACGAGCCCGTGATCGTCGGGCATCCCGGCGGGCGCGGCGTCGTCACCACCGCCTGCTATATCGCGCGGCGCTTCGGCGTACGCTCGGCGATGCCCATGTTCCAGGCGCTGGAGCGTTGCCCGGGCGCCGTGGTCATTCCGCCGGACATGGCCAAGTATAAGCGCGTGAGCGCCGAGATCCGCGAGATTTTCCGCAGTGCGACACGCGTGCTCGAGCCGGTGTCGCTCGACGAGGCCTATCTCGATCTGTCGCGCGAGTGCCTCGATCCCGCCGAGACGTCGCGACCGGCGCAACTTCTCGCCCGCATCGCCGGACGGGTCGAGTCGGAAATCGGGATCACCGTCTCGATCGGCCTCTCGGGCAACAAGTTCCTGGCCAAGCTCGCCTCGGAGCTGCGCAAGCCGCGGGGCTTTTCGGTCATCGGCCTTGCCGAGGCGAAATCGTTCCTTGCTCCGCTTGCCGTCGGCAAGATCAACGGCGTCGGCCGCGCGACGGCCGAGCGACTCGAGACGCTCGGTATCCGCACGATCGGCGACCTGCAGGGCATCAGCGAGATGCAGCTCGTCGCCGCAT
>CAYWBX010000055.1:0-10044 GCA_964456015.1 uncultured Hyphomicrobiaceae bacterium
TGAAGCTGTCGAGGCCCATGCGCAGCGTGTAGTACGCCACGGCCTTGATGGTCAGCTTCTCGTCGTCGCTCTTGAACTTGTACTCGAGGGCCACCGGAAAGCGCACGCTGCGCTCGGCCATCTCGAAGCTTGAATCGATCGTGGTCGCTCGCGTGCCTCCGCCGAAATAAACGTGGCGGTTGTCGGCGTAAGTGCCGTCGGCGTCGCGGTCGTGCCAGTGCCCGGGAGCGCCGTAGACGCCCGCATAGTCGGGGCTGTTGAAGCGCAGGCCGCGGCTCAGATCGACGCCGGCGACGCCGGCCGCCTCGAGCCATTCGGCCCAGGTCGGCATTCCGCTCAGCGTGCCGAGCAAGGTGTCATGGATGAGCGGCGTGCGCTTGAGGTCCTGGGCGCTGGTGAGGCCGCCGATGCTGCCGATGAAGCGCGGACTGGCCACCGGCAACAGATGCATCTGCATAAGCTGCCGGCTCCACATGCCGTTGACCGAGGTCGACGAGTTTCGGATGGCGAGATCGATGCCGTCGGATGTGAAGTTGGCCAGCTCCCGCGTGGCCGAGACGCGGGTATCGATGTCGGGATGCGCCATCATGAAGCGGTAAAGACGCGGCGCCAGCCATTTGGCGGTGAAGCCCGGCGGCGCGCTGACCTGCAGCACCTTGCTCGTCGCATCCCGGTCGAGAAGTTCCACGGACTGTCGAATCTGCAAGAAGGCGGCATGGAGACCGGGATAGAGCGTCGCCCCGGCGGGGGTGAGCGCGATGCTCCGCGCTTTCCGCTCGAACAGGCGTTCGCCGAGGAACTCCTCGAGACCCCGGATCTGATGGCTGAGGGCGGCCGGCGTCACCGCCAGTTCGTCCGCCGCGCGGGTGAAGCTCAGGTGACGCGCCGTCGCCTCGAAGGCGCGCAGGGCGTTGAGGGGGGGAAGGGGACGACGCATCTAGGCATTAGCTTTTCTAAGGTGAACGGTTCGAAATCATCGTTTGTTTCGACGGCCGGCGCAACGCATATTTCGCGCATCGAGATGATCATGGGCACGGAGAAAAACAATGTCTGATCATGAGCTTTTCTACCAAGTGGACCACCGCAAGGTGGAGGAGGCCATGCGCCGCGCCCGGCGCGAGCGCAGCATCGCGGTCAGTGAATTCCTGAAGCGCATTTTTGGCCGCAAGGGCCGCGGCGCGGCCGCCACCCGCGCGAGCGATTGTGCAGATCTTGCCGGCCGGGCGGCTGCCCATTGAGCCGCTCACCGGCGTGCGCCCTCCCCTCCCCAGCGGCGCACGACAGCGAAGGGCCGGTCCCCCGACCGGCCCTTCGCCATTTGCGAAACCCCGACCGGCGATGGCCCGCCGAAGGCGCTGCCGGACCAGCGCTTGGCCTTCGGCTGC
The DNA here is from genome assembly GCA_964456015.1 of uncultured Hyphomicrobiaceae bacterium. Taxonomy (GTDB): domain Bacteria; phylum Pseudomonadota; class Alphaproteobacteria; order Rhizobiales; family Hyphomicrobiaceae. The sequence continues at coordinate 1,386 of CAYWBX010000055.1, forward strand.
GGCCGTCCGGTGCGCCATGCTATAGCCCTTCACCCTGACCCCGCTCCGGGTGGACGGGGCGGCGGCGGGTCGCTATAGGCCACGCAATGATGCGGCGGCTCTACGATTGGATGATGGTGATGGCGGGCCACCGGCGCGCGCCGCACGTGCTGTTCTGGATCGCCTTCATTGAAAGCTCGATTTTCCCGATCCCGCCCGACGTCATGCTCATTCCCATGGCGTTGCGGCAGCGGCTCAAGGCTTGGACCTACGCCGCCATTTGTACGATCGGCTCCGTTCTCGGCGGGCTCGCCGGTTACGCCATCGGCTTTTACATGCTGGAATACATTGGCCAGCCGGTGCTCAGGCTTTATGGGCTCGAAGGCAAATGGGCGCAGCTGGCCGGCTGGTTCGCCGATTGGGGCGTCTGGGTCCTGCTGATCAAGGGGCCGACCCCATTTCCCTACAAGGTGCTGACGATCTTTGCCGGCGCGGCACACATGAACCTTGCCGCCTTCGTGCTGGCAAGCCTGCTCTCGCGAGCCTTGCGGTTCTATCTGGTGGCGGGCCTCATCTATTGGTTCGGAGAGCCGATCCGCGCGTTCATCGAGGAGCGCCTCAATCTGATCGCGACACTCGTTGTGCTCGGCCTCGTCGGCGGATTTCTGGCCATCAAGTATGTGCTTTGATAGAGGTCTTGTGATCGCGCGGCCTGTTCAGGCGGCCGGCCAGTGCTGGCAGTTGCAGACGGACGCAAGATGCGGCTAGTGGCAGTCCAATGTCGCCGGACGTTCATCCTCTGACCGCCAGCGCCGCCTACCGGGCAGGCGCCTTCGCGTTTGTGCTGGCGCTTGCCGGCATCCTCGCTGCCATCGCCTTCGAACGAATCGGCGGCTACGCCCCGTGCGAGCTCTGTCTGATGCAGCGTTGGGCCTATTATGCTGGCATCCCGGCGCTCTTCGCGGCGCTCGCCCTTGTTGCGGCCGGGCAGCTCCGTTGGTCCGCCCTGCTCCTCTTCACCGTTGCTCTGGCGTTCCTGGCCAATGCCGGCCTCGGTGTCTATCATGCGGGAGTCGAATGGAAATTCTGGCCGGGCCCGGAGACGTGCTCAGGCCCTCTGCAGCCTCTCGCCTCGCCCGCCGGCGGACTCCTGCAATCGCTTGAGAGCACCCGGGTCATTCGCTGCGACGACGCGCCGTGGCGCTTTCTCGGCCTGTCCTTCGCCGGCTGGAATGTGGTCCTCTCCCTCGTCATTTTCCTCGCCGCGTTTCAAGGGGCGGTCGCCGCCGTGCGCCGCTCAAAGGTTATCCACAGTCTCTAGAATCCTCCCCGATATTCGCCTGTCCCATTGGATTCCAAGGGTTTTTTACGCGATTTTCGTTCTATTTATGTTCCATTCATGGTTCCGTCACGGCCTTTGCGCTTTTCCGTCTTGGTGTAGCCGCAATGCAACGGCTTAACTACCCCTCGTTCGCGGAACACGTCGAGAACGCGAGTGGTCGAGTGGGGTGCGTGGGGATGAGCGAGTCGATGCAGTCCCGAAAGTTGCGTGAGTGCCGTCCCACTCCAAGAGAGCAGCTCCTCCGAAGCTTGGTTCGGGCCCCCGCCGGAACCACTCCCAAGCGGGGCGCTTTCGGGCAATCGACCGGTCGCAGCGGTCGGTGCGGTCCCGACGCTGGCGAGGGTCCGCATGAGAACAGTCGGCGTTGCGTCAGTTGCGTCAGTCCCAAAGTTTGCGTTGCGTTCGAGTTGCACAGCGTTGCGTCCGCGTTCGGGCTTTCCTGCGAGGCCCCACGAAGCGTGCTTGCCGGCACGTTGACAGCAGCACGGAGAGCGGCCGCTGCGCTCAAGTTGCAGCGTGCGCAACGGCGGTTCTCCGGCCCCGCTTCGGGCAAGTCCGATGAGGTTCCGATTGGATTGGTCGCGTACCGCCCGTTTGGTCCGGTCGGGTTGCGTTCCTTCAAGTGGCGTTGCGTCGGGTCGAGTGAGCCTCGGCCGGGTTTCGGTGATGCGTTCCGGAAGAGGTTGCGTGAGCGTCTTGAGAGAGCATCGTTCGAGTGAGGGTGCCGTGGCGTTGCATGTGTCAACTGCCGGAGCGCAGAGCGATCCGGCGAGCGGTGACGGCGTTGGGTCTCGGGAGTGGGTGACGAGTGCGCGTTCCTTGGCGGCGCTCGACCTCGCTCCGGTGCCCGGTTCGCTGAGTGAGTGGCGTTCTGTCGGTGATGCGTCGCGTTCTGTTGTGATGCGTGTCAAGCGAGTGGTCGAGGCGTCGACCGAGTTGAGGCAGATGGAACGGCGACGGGCAAACTGAGGCCCGCGCCTGAGACGCGAGGAGAATTCGGAGCGGCTCCCCCGCCGCCTCCCAGGGAAAACGGCAGGCATCTTGAGCGAACGACGCGACGTCTCTCAAGGCAGCTCTTGGCACGGTTTTGCGTAGTGTTGCCCGAGCGCTCGGGATGCTTGCCGTCCGCCCCCGCGTCTCCCAATCGCGAATGAGAGCAGAGAGAGCCCCCAATGGTCATTGCATTGAACGGCAAGGGAGTCCGCGAAGCCGGTCCCGAGCACATCAACCCCCTGCATTGGCATCAATCGCTCGGATACGCGCGGCAGGCCTGCGCCCGCATCTTTCGTGATGGCGGCCTGCCGGCCGACGCGGTGCGCGCCTTCGGTCTCAGACCAAACGGGATTGCGGACTGGGGCAAGGCGGTCGAAGCGATCGCAGAACACCTCGCGGCACAACCGTCGCGCCGCGCCGCCTGAGCCGCAAGCCGCCGCGGCGGCGAGCACAGCCGTCGAAGGGGCCCGTCATACAGAGGCGGGCCCCTTCGCATTTGCACCCCAGTCATACGATTGACGCCACCCGTCGGCAGCCCTTCAATGTCGTCCCGATCGCATCCGGAGTCCTGCGCATGGGCCAGTATCGCACGATTGGCGTGGAACCGATGGCTGGCGCCATGGGCGCTGAGATCCAAGGCGTGGACCTCTCGAAGCCTCTCTCGAATGCGACACGCGAGGACATCCACCGCGCGTTTCTCGCGCATCAGATGATCGTCTTCCGCGATCAACGTCTGTCGCCGCAGGGACAGGTTTCGCTCGCTCACCTGTTCGGAAAACCTGCCATCTATCCCTTCCTCAAGGGCCTCGATGGCATTCCCGAGGTCAATGAGCTGATCAAGACGGAAACCGACACGAAGAACTTCGGCGGCGGCTGGCATTCCGACACCGCCTACAAGGAGCGTCCCGACCTCGGCACGCTGCTCTATGCCGTCGAGGTGCCGCCGGCTGGCGGCGACACGCTGTTCGCCAGCATGACGGCCGCCTACGACGCGCTTTCCGACGGCATGAAGCGGCTTCTGGATGGGCTGACCGCGCTCAACAACTCGGACAAGCTCTACCCCGGCGGGCGGACGGCGAACCTCAAGACGCTCGGGGCCATGGGGCGGGCCGTGGTGGCGGCCGAGCCGCTCGAGGCCTGGCACCCGGTCGTGCGCACGCATCCCGTGACCGGCCGCAAGGCGCTCTACGTCAATCCCTCGCACACGGTCCGCTTCAAGGACATGACGGAAGCGGAGAGCAAGCCGCTGATCGACTTCCTGTGCGCACATGCGGTGCGGCCAGAGTTCACGTGCCGGCTCCGGTGGCGGAAGGGCACGCTCGCCATCTGGGACAATCGGGTGACGCAGCATTTCGCGCTCAACGACTATCAGGGGCGGCGCCGGCACATGCATCGCGTCACCATCGAGGGCGATCGCCCGGTCTGACGAAACCCACCCGCCGGGCCGGCTTGCTCGCGCCCGGTGTTTCGTCGCACCTGCCCGCGCCTCAGCCCGACCCGAGGACAGCACCCATGAAAAAACCGCACAGCACCATCGGCTCGCGCATGAAGGGGCTCCGCCAGGAATGGCTCGACAAGGTCAAGGAGCCTATTCTCGAGCCCGAGCTCGAGATCATCGATCCCCATCATCATCTCTGGGATTTCCCCGAGCACAGCTATCTGCTGAACGGCATCCTCGCCGACACAGGCAGCGGTCACAGGATTCACTCGACCGTATTCATGGAATGCCTTGCCTGCTACCGGGCCGACGGTCCCGAGCACATGCGGCCGGTCGGAGAGGTCGAGTTCGTCAATGGCATCGCGGCCATGTCGGCGTCCGGCGCCTACGGGCCGACGCGGATCGCCGCCGGCATCGTCGGATTTGCGGATCTGAGGATCGGCGCAGCCGTCGAAGAGGTCTTGCGGAAGTCGATCGAAGCCGGCGGCGGGCGCTATCGCGGCATCCGCTATGTCGCGAGCTTCGAGGACAAGGAGCCGCAAATCCACAACGGCCACACGAATCCGCCGCCGCATCTCTACCGAGATGACGCGAAGTTCCACGAGGGGTTCGCCGTACTCGGCAAGCTCGGGCTCACCTTCGACGCCTGGTGCTACCATCCCCAGCTCAAGGACGTCGCGGCGCTCGCCCGCAAGTTTCCGAACCAGCCGATCGTCATGGACCACTGTGGCGGGCCGCTGGGCCTCGGCTACTACGCGAGCCGTCGCGATGAGGTCTTCAAGGAGTGGAGCCGGGACATCCGCGAGCTCGCGACGTGCCCGAACGTCATGATCAAGCTCGGCGGCATCGGGATGCGCGTCAACGGCTTCGAGTTCGACAAGCAGCCGACGCCGCCGACCTCGGAACAGCTCGCCACGGCCTGGAAGCCCTATATCGAGACCTGCATCGAGGCGTTCGGGCCGCAGCGGGCGATGTTCGAGAGCAACTTCCCGGTCGACAAGCTGTCGGGCAGCTATGCGGTCTACTGGAATGCCTTCAAGCGGCTTGCAGCCAACGCCTCGCCCGACGAGAAGGCCCTGCTCTTCCGGGAGACGGCGCGGAAGTTCTACCGCCTGCCATGATGGATCGAAACGACGGAAACGGCAGGCGCGCCGTGATGATGAGAGGTCGCAGGAATGAAGACACTCAGACTGGGGGACGTGACGATCACCAGCATCGTCGAACGGGACGGGCCGTGGCGGCGACCGGAGGACATGTTTCCTGCCTACGACGCCGCCGTCGGCCGTGAGCACTTGAAAACCCTCGAGCCAGAGGTGTTCGACGCCGCGTCGGGGCGCATGGTCATCACCTACCAGACGTTCGTCGTGCGAACGCCGCGCCACACCGTGCTCGTCGACACCTGCACCGGCGAGGACAAAGGCTATCCCGCGCCCATGGATTTCCCGAAGCAGCCGTGGCTCGACGGCTTCAAGGCGGCCGGGCTTGCCTTCGAGGAGATCACGCACGTCTTCTGCACGCACCTTCACATCGACCACACAGGTTGGAACACGCGGCTCGTCAACGGCCGCTGGGTGCCGACCTTTCCGAACGCCAAGTACATCTTTCACAAGGACGAGTACGCTTACTGGGAGCAGGCGACGAAGGAAGGGCGCAATCCGCCCGGCAACGTGTGGACGTACAATTGTCGGCCCGTCGTCGAGGCAGGGCAGGCGCTGCTCGTCGACAACGCCTTCGAGCTCGACGAGACGTTCTCGCTCACTCCGACCCCGGGGCACAGCCCGCGGCATTGCTGCGTCAACATCACATCAAAGGGCCAGCGCGCCGTCGTCACCGGCGACATGATGCATCACGCGCTGCAATGTCGCGAACCCGAATGGTCGACGGTGTTCGACACGGACCGTGCCGAGGCGGCGCAATCGCGGCGGACGTTCCTCGCGCGCGTGTGCGATACGCCGACGCTGATCCTGCCGATCCATTTCCCGGCGCCGACGGTCGGTCTCATCAAACCGCATGGGCGGAATGGCTTCGACTACAAGTTCATGCGCGAACAATAGAGCGTGCGATCAGAGCCAGCGGCGGACGCGGGCCCGGTAGGCCCGGTATGCGTCGCCGAAACGCCGCTCGAGGTGCGCCTCCTCGGGAAGAACGGCGAGGGGCGTGACGAGCGCGATGAAGGCGAAGGCGCCGGCGACGAGCGAGACCCAGCCGGCGATCAGTCCCAGCCCGGCAAGAAGCACGGCGTCGGCCAGATAGATCGGATTGCGCGAGAAGCGGAACGGACCGCCCTCGGCGAGCGCCGTGGCGGCCCGATCGGGCCTGACGGTGGTGCCATGCCGGCGCAGCTCGAGGAGCGTCCAGGCGAGGAGACCCGCTGCTGCGGCGCACAGCACGAGGCCCAGGGCAAAGACGCCCGCGGTCACCGGCAACAGCCCCTGCGGCAGGACGTATCGCTCGGCGACTGCTGAGGCTGCCACGATAGAAGCCAGCAGAATGGGCGGCCAGGGAACGCGGCTCGGCCGCTCGTTTGTCGCTTGCTGCATGTCGACTGGCTCTTTTCGGCGCAAGGCCCAGTCCCTATGGTGGCCGATGCCGGCGAGGCCGGCGAACCCGACGTCCGACAGGTGACCGATGTCCATACCGAACGATTATCCGACGCTCAACTTTGGTCTCGGTGAGACGGCGGACCAGATCCGGCAGACGGTACGCGCCTTCGCCGCCAGCGAGGTGGCCCCGATCGCCGCCGAGATCGACAGAACCGATCGCTTCCCGCGCGAGTTGTGGCCGCGCATGGGCGACCTCGGCCTGCACGGGATCACGGTTGAAGAAGAGTATGGCGGCGCTGGCCTTGGCTATCTTGAGCACTGCGTGGCAGTTGAGGAGATCTCGCGGGCGTCCGCCGCGGTCGGGCTGTCCTATGGGGCACACTCGAATCTCTGCATCAACCAGATCCGGCGCAACGGCACCGACGCGCAGAAGCGCAAGTACCTGCCAAAGCTGATTTCCGGCGAGCACGTCGGCTCGCTCGCCATGAGCGAGGCGGGCGCCGGCTCGGATGTCGTGTCAATGAAGCTGCGGGCCGACAAGAAGGGCGATCGCTACGTCCTCAACGGCACCAAGATGTGGATCACCAACAGCCCGGATGCGCAGGTGATCGTGGTCTACGCCAAGACCGATCCCGACGCCGGGCCGCGCGGCATCACGGCGTTCCTGGTGGAAACCTCCTACAAGGGCTTCCGGGTGGCGCAGAAGCTCGACAAGCTCGGCATGCGTGGCTCTTCGACCGGCGAACTCGTCTTCGAGGATTGCGAGGTGCCGGAGGAAAACGTGCTCGGCCAGGTCGGCCGCGGCGTCAACGTGCTGATGTCCGGCCTCGATTACGAGCGCGCCGTGCTGGCGGCTGGCCCGCTCGGCATCATGCAGGCGGCGATGGACGTGGTCGTGCCCTACATCCACGAGCGTCGCCAGTTCGGCCAGCCGATCGGGACGTTTCAGCTCATCCAGGGCAAGATCGCCGACATGTACACCGAAATGAACGCGGCGAAGGCCTACGTCTACGCCGTCGCCAAGGCCTGCGATCGCGGCGAGACGACGCGCAAGGATGCCGCAGGCGCGATCCTCTTTGCCGCCGAGAAGGCGACGAAGCTTGCGCTCGACGCCATCCAGATTCTCGGCGGCAACGGTTACATCAACGACTATCCGACGGGACGGCTCCTGCGCGACGCCAAGCTCTACGAGATCGGAGCAGGAACGAGCGAGATCCGGCGGATGCTGATCGGACGGGAGCTGTTCGAAGAGTCGAAGTGACACGGCGGAGAAGAAACGAAGAGCCCTTCGCGAGCCAGGCAAACTGGCGAGAGGGAGAGTGGCGAAGCTTGGCCTGAGACAGTCAAAGCGAAGGCTGCCACTGGGGAATGCGATGCAGACAAGCGGACCATCGCCATCAGCATCACATGGACAACCTGGTTCCGGCGATGCCAGAGCGGATGCCGGCGCGAAATCACCGGCAGCCGGCGCGGCGTCTCCTGACCGAGCCGACAGGGGCGAACCTGCCGCCATTTCCCTCGACGGATCGGAACTCGCCCCGCTCGACCGCGTCTTCCCCGTGCGGCCAAGGCCATTCCTCGGGCTGGTCGTCGTCGTAGCGCTCGGCGCCTGGCTCGCCGGCCTTGCACTTGCGCCCGACAAGGCGAAATTCCTCGCCTCGGCGGAATGGCAGTTCATGCCGTTCTATCTTGCCGCGCACATCGTGGCCGTCCGGCTTTTCATTTCGACCTACACACGAAACTTTCATCGCGGTATCGAGCACTTCGAGGTCGAGGCCGCGCAGGCCGCGCGCGGCGTGCGCAGCGTCCTTGGACCGGTCGGCCTGGCTGCAGCGATCGTCATCGCCGCCCCGTTCTGCTATCTCGACTACCTCTACATGACCGCCCCGGAAAGCCGCTATTCTCGCATGGGCGAGGCGCACGCGGCTGCCGTCGACCTGTTGATGTGGGGTCCGTGGGTGATCGAGTGGGTGCTCAACGCACTCATCTGGGTGATGCTCGTGGCATTCCTCGTCAAGAACTGCACGATTATCCAGAAGTATCCGTTCCGCGCGCCGATCGAGATCGCCGTCCACGAGCGGCACTACCGGCCGTTTCTGCAGATGAGCGCGCAAGGGGCGACGATCGTGCTCGGCTTCGGCATGGTGACCATTCTCTACCTGTGGGCAACGGGCGGCGAACTCACCGACTATGCCGGCCTCGCGATCACGGCCGGTCTGCTGCTCACCGGATTTCTGCCGCCGTGGCTGCTGCTCAGACACAAGGTGCGCGCTGCGGTCGAACGCGAGACCTGGGCGCTGCGGAATGCCATCTCGCGCGCCATGTGGCGCGACTTTGCAGGGCTCGGCCTGATCGGCGCGCTGC
>CAYWBX010000056.1:0-7290 GCA_964456015.1 uncultured Hyphomicrobiaceae bacterium
GCGACGACTGTCGGTCCCTTGGCGCGCTGGGCGGTGCGCCCGACGACGACGAAGCCGGTCGCGTCGAGTTTGGCTGTGATGAGCTGTCGCAGGCGGTCGGCGTTGGCCCGGGTCAGCGTCTCGGCCAGCGCGACGATGTTCCAAGGCCCGTTCTCGCGACACGCGCGGGCGAGAGCGTCAATCGGCTCGCTGCGCACGACGGTGGCCTTGAAGGGTACGTCGGATTTTGCCGCCAGCGCCGCGATGCGGCGGTGAAGGGCGCTGGCGAGGTGCCTGAACTCCGCCTCGATCTGTTCGCGGGTCAGCGGTTCCCGACGCCGCCCGCTGAGCGAGATCTGACTCGCAAACGGAAAGCCGGCGACATCGAAGAGCTTGGCGTCTTCGACGAAGAGGCTCTCAAGTTCGGACTTGAAGGCCGCCGCGATCCGCATCGCAGCCTCGATGGCGAGCGGATTGACGTCGGCGGAGGCGGCGTGAAGCACCACGCGTCCCTTGCGCTCGCTCGCCTCTGCCACATGTGCGATCATGTGCCGTCCTTGCCGTTGGCGTTGCCGCCCGATTTGGCTCCAAATGCGCGGGCCCGCTCCGCAAACGCGCGCAACTTGTCCTCCACCAGCCGGTTGATGGTGCCGGGCGGAAAGCGTCCATCAGGGCCGCGCTCGCCTGCCTTGACGCCCGTCAAGATCTCGATGCCCTGGTCAATGGTCGAGACCGGATAGATTGCGAATTGTCCCTTTGCGACCGCCTCGACCACATCCTCGCGCAGCATCAGGTGCTGCACGTTTGATTTCGGGATCAGGACCCCCTGCTCGCCGGTGAGGCCGCGCGCCCTGCAGACGTCGAAGAAGCCTTCGATCTTCTGGTTGACGCCGCCGATCGCCTGAACCTCGCCCCACTGATTGACGCTGCCCGTCACGGCTATTCCCTGCCGGATGGGGACCTCGGAAAGCGCGGAGAGCAGCGCATAAAGCTCAGTCGAGGATGCACTGTCGCCGTCGACCCCGCCGTAGGACTGCTCGAACACCAGCGACGCTGACAGCGCCAGCGGAATGTCCTGCGCGAAGAGGCCGGCGAGGTAGCCCCAGAGGATCATCACACCCTTGGAATGCAGCGGTCCGCCGAGCTCGACCTCCCGCTCGATGTCGGTTACGCGGCCGGGGCCCATGCGCACCCGCGCCGTGATCCGGGTCGGCTTGCCGAAGGAGAAATTGCCGAGCTGGAGAACGGAGAGGCCATTGATCTGGCCGACCTTCGCGCCGGTGACATCGAGCAGGACGATTTCGCGGTTGATGGTCTCCTGTGAACGATCGCGCACGCGGTCGGCGCGCTGGATGCCCTCCTCGATGGCGCGCTCGACGTCGCTCCTCGTGACGATCTCGTGATTGGCGACCCCGGCCCAGAAGTCCGACTCGCGCACGATGTCGGCGATGCGGCCGATCTCGATCGAGAGCTTCTCGCGGTCCTCGGCGAGCCGCGCGCCTTCATCGATCACGCGCGCGACCGCACCGGCATCGAAATGGCGCAGCTTGTGGTCGCGCACGATCGAGGCGATGAGACGGGCGTAGGAGGCATCGTTTTCGGGCGAGCGCGTGATCGAATCGTCGAAGTCCGCCTGGACCTTGAAAAGACCGCCGAAGTCGGGGTCGTACTGCGCCAGCAGGTAATAGAGCTCGCGATCGCCGATCAGCACGACCTTCACGTCCAGCGGAATGGGCTCGGGATCGAGCGACTGGGTGGTGATGAGGCCGGCCACCTCGGAGGGCTGCTCGATTCTGATCTCGCGCGCCTTGATCGCGCGCTTCAGCGCCTCCCAGGCGAACGGCGAGAGGAGAACCTTGCGCGCATCGAGGATCAGATAGCCGCCGTTGGCGCGGTGCAGCGCTCCCGGCTTGATCAGCAGGAAGTCGGTGACGAGCGCGCCCATGTGCGCGATGTGCTCGATGCGCCCGATGATGTTGCCGTATGTGGGATTGAGCTCTTCGTGGATCGGCGCGCCGCTGCCCGGCTTGTCGCCGTTGGCGATCATGACGTTGATCATGTAGCGGCGGAAGCGGACGTCGCGGGCTGTGTCGGCCGGCTGTTTGACGATCTCGCTTTCCTCGCCGCTCGGGCTCAGGAAGATGCCGATGTTACGCACGAGGTCGCGGCCGGCGGCATCGAGATAGCTCAGGACGGCGGGGACGTCAGCGAAGGCTGTGGCAATGTCGTCGAGGGCGGCCCGCACGACCTGGGTCGCAATTTCGGTGTTCAGCTCGCTCGTCTGCTGACGGCGCACCTTGTCGGATTTCGGCAGCCGTTCGAGGATCTGCTCGAGTTCCTTCTGCAGCCCCTCGATGCGCGATTCGACCTCCTTGCGCATGCTCTCGGGAAGTGTGTTGAACACTTCGGGCTTGACGATCTTGCCTTCGTGCATCGGCGCCATCACGAAGCCGGTCGGCGTGCGCAGCACCGCGATGTTCTGTGAAAGCGCGCGGCGATTGAGCGCCTCAAGCGCCTCCTCCTGTCCGGCGCGGAACTCCTCCTCGATCTTGCGGCGGCGGGCCTGATAGTCCTCGCTCTCAAAGCTCGCGGGCACGGTCGTTCGCAATTCGTCGATGGCCGCGATCATGGCGTTGGCGAAGGGCCGTGCGCGCCCCGACGGCAGGCTGATGGCGCGCGGCCGGTTCGGGTTCTCGAAGTTGTTCGCATAGACCCAGTCGGCAGGTGGGCTGGCCTCGGCGGCAATGCGGTCAAGATACTGCCTGACAGCGGTGCGCTTTCCGGAGGCCGGGGGGCCGAGCACGAACAGGTTGAAGTCGTGGGCTTTGAAGTCGGTGCCGAACTGGATTGCGCGGAGCGCGCGGTCCTGACCGATGAGGCCGGAGATCGGCTCGAGCTCCGCCGTCGTCTTGAAGCCAAGGGACTCCGGACGAACCACACGGCGCAATTCGGTCGCAGGCAGCGATACCGCCTTCTCGGCCGGGGAACTGGTCCCGGCATCGGATCGGGCCGGCGGCTCGGACTGGTTGCGCTTGAAGAACATCGATCCCCCATTTAGACGACTGGCTGTTGCGCGTCAGGGCTGGTGACGGCAAGAAAACGGCACGCCAGAGGCGGCGTCAACACGCGGGGCGACCAGCCGCTGACCCGGACGCGCATGCGAGATCGATTGCGAATGACGGCCGCATCAGGCAGGACGGATCGCGACGCGGAGGAGCCCGCGCTGGCAAGCACGGACGGGCGACAGTCGCCGCGCGCGCTCGCCATTGCGCGGGGTGCGCTGCGCACGCTGCTGCAACTCGGATTGAGGGGCCTGCCCGAGGTAGAGCTCGCCAATGGGCGGCGCGCCGATCTGATGGCGGTCTCGGAAGCGGGCGAGATCTGGATAATCGAGATCAAGTCCAGCGTCGAAGATTTCCGGTCGGACCAGAAATGGGCCGAGTACCGCCCGTTCTGCGATCGGCTGCTGTTCGCGGTGGATCGCGAGTTTCCGCAGGACCTCATCCCCGCCGACGCCGGCTTGATTGTGGCAGACCGGTTCGGGGGTGAGCTTCTGCGCCGGAGCGCAGCGCATCCGCTTTCGGCCCAGCGCCGCAAGGCGCTGATGCTGCGCTTCGCCCGGATCGCGGCCGGTCGGCTGATGTCGCTCGCCGATCCAGGGCACCGGCTCGACCTGCCGCCGCGCGCTTGAGCGAGCGACCTTGCGGACGACCGGCGCACCCTGCGGCGACGAACTCCGCTTGGCAGCCACGGCGCTCGATCATGGCCGCTCGCAGCGCGGGCATCCCTGCACGCTCTCCGGGCCCGCGGGCGACGTGCCCGCTATTTGGGAGCGCGCTTGGCGAGGATGCGTTGCAGCGTGCGGCGGTGCATGTTGAGCCGACGCGCCGTCTCCGACACATTTCGATTACACAGCTCATAGACCCGCTGGATGTGCTCCCAGCGTACGCGGTCTGCCGACATCGGGTTTTCGGGCGGCGCCGCCTTCTCGTTGGCCGGCGCGAGCAGGGCGTCGGTCACCTCGTCGGCGTCGGCCGGTTTGGCCAGATAGTCCACGGCGCCGAGCTTCACGGCGGAGACGGCGGTCGCAAAGTTTCCATAGCCGGTGAGCACGATCGCACGGGCGTCCGGCCGCACCTTCGACAGCTCGGCGATCACGTCGAGGCCGTTGCCGTCCTCGAGCCGCATATCGACGACGGCAAACGCCGGCGGCTTCTGCCGGATTAGGTCGAGGCCTTCACTGATGGAGCTGCCCATGCGCACCTCGAAGCCGCGCTGCTCCATGGCGCGGCCAAGCCGCTGCAAGAAGGCCTTGTCGTCGTCGACCACGATCAACGAACGGTCCGCCGGCAGCTCATCCTGGCGGAACGACAGGTCCTCGGCGTCTTTGACGTCTTTCTTGTCCATGATTGAATTATAGCCGCTCTGCCCGAAACGCCAAGGTGGCCGTCCGCGAAAGCGTTGGGTTATGCCGGACCGGTGATGCGCAAGGACACAGGAAGCAATAAAAATTAAAACTGATAATCAGACAACGAATTGTCGTCCACAGGCATTTGCAATGATCGGAGGGCGAACTTGTCAGCGGTGAGCCAATCATGTCACACTAATCATGTCTGCAACTCGAACACGGAGGGCAAGATGTCGCTCAGTGCACATCTCGCAGAGCTTTCCGAGAAGCATCGGCTTCTCGAGCGCCGGATCGAGCAGGAGATGGCTCGGCCTGGAGCGTCGGACCAGGAAATCCGGCGGCTGAAGCTCGAGAAGCTGAGAATCAAGGAGCAGATGGTCAAACTGTCGGCCGAGACGAAGCACTGAGACGCCGGTCGCCCGGAGAATCAGCCACCGACGAACGCCCACGGGCGGGAGCATCCGCGCGCCGCGCGAGCTATGCACGGCAGCAATTCGGGCGGCAGACGCCATGCCCGCCCGCGGGCGGGCTTTCTGCAACCAAGCCCGGGCTTCTTGGCGCGCCAAAATGCCTCGGCTGATCGCCACGGATTGGTCAACGTCGCCGCACAACCACCGTGTTCTTGAGCCAAGGGAGTGGGTGACCGCCTGTGCGTGCGCTGGCACCGGGAACGGTGGGAAATCAGGGCGGGTCGACGGCCCTGGCTGGCAGGTAACTGAGAAGACAAGGAGGCCCAGGGATGGCGCTTTCAGGGAGCCGGATGGCGGGGGTCGGTGCGGCAATCGCAGTGCTCGCGTCGGTCAGCAGTCCGACAAGCGCGGCGCCAGGAGGTGCGCTGTTTGCGCGCGGGGATGCGGCGGCGACCGCTGTCATTCCGGCGCAGGTGGGCATCTACTTCGGATACGGCCGTCCCTATTACGGTCCCTACTATCGCCCCTATGGGCCCTACTATCGGCCATACGGGTATGTGCCCCCGCCGCCGCCTCCGCCCCCGGTCACCTACTACGAGACGCGGCCTTACGTCGTGCGGCCGGCCTATCCGTCCGGCGATCCTGATGCGATCGCGCGCTGCGCCTCGCGGTTCCGGTCCTTCAACGCGCGAACGGGCACCTACATCACCTACGACGGTGAGGAGCGGCTTTGCCCTTACCTGAGATGACGAGGTGAGGGCGGATCGCCACGGGGCGCGCGGGACGGGCCTCGCGGACGTCGGCGCGTCGCGCACTCGGTCGCGGTCCCTTGTTCGGCGTCGAACGGCCGTGGTATCAGCCGCGGGCTTGCCGCGGCCTGCGGCGCACGCACCGTTCAGGACACTCACGCATGAGCACGGCGACCGCCCAGCGGATTGAGACGGGAACCTTTTTCTCTGCCTCACTGGCCAAGGCCGATCCCGAGGTGGCGGCCACCATCGACCGGGAGCTTACGCGCCAGCGCGACGAGATCGAGCTGATCGCGTCCGAGAACCTTGTCTCGCGTGCCGTCCTCGAAGCCGTCGGTTCGGTGATGACGAACAAATATGCCGAGGGCTATCCGGGCCGGCGCTACTACGGCGGCTGCCAGTTCGTCGATCAGGCCGAGACGCTGGCCATCGAACGCGCCAAGACCCTGTTCGGTGCCCGGTTCGCGAACGTGCAGCCCTCCTCCGGCAGCCAGATGAACCAGGCCGTGTTCCTGGCGCTCCTGAAGCCCGGCGACGTGTTCATGGGCCTCGATTTGAACGCGGGCGGCCACCTGACCCACGGCTCACCCGTCAACATGAGCGGCAAGTGGTTCAAGGTCGCCTCCTACGGCGTCAGGCGCGAGGATCAGCGCATCGACATGGATGAGGTCGCCCGGATCGCCCGGTCGTCGCGGCCCCGTCTCATCATCGCCGGCGGGACGGCCTACTCGCGCTTCTGGGACTGGCAGCGTTTCCGCGAGATCGCGGACGAGGTCGGCGCCTATCTCATGGTCGACATGGCGCACATCGCCGGCCTCGTCGCTGGCGGCGTGCACCCCTCGCCCGTGCCTCACGCGCACGTCGTCACCACGACCACCCACAAGTCGCTCCGGGGTCCGCGCGGCGGCCTCATTCTCAGCAACGACGAGGAGATCGCAAAGAAGATCAACTCGGCCGTCTTTCCCGGGCTGCAGGGCGGGCCGCTGATGCACGTCATCGCCGGCAAGGCCGTCGCCTTCGGCGAGGCGCTGCGGCCCGAGTTCAAGACCTACGCGAAGGCGGTTGTCGACAACGCCAAGGTGCTCGCTGAGACGATCAAGGCGGGCGGTTACAACATCGTCGCCGGCGGCACGGACAATCATCTGATGCTGGTCGACCTGACGCCGAAGCGGCTTACCGGCAAGGCGGCCGAGACGGGGCTTGGTCGGGCGCACATCACATGCAACAAGAACGGCATCCCCTTTGATCCTCAGAAGCCGTTCGTGACGTCGGGAATCCGGCTCGGCACCCCGGCTGCGACGACGCGCGGCTTCGGGCCGGCGGAGTTCCGCGAGGTCGGGCGGATGATCGTCGAGGTGCTCGACGGCCTGGCGCGCAATGGCGATGCGGGCGATGCGCAGGTCGAGCACCGCATCAAGGAGCAGGCGACGGCGCTCTGCCGACGGTTCCCGATCTACTGACGCGACGTCCAGGACCGCGGACCGGTTGGCGAGCTGGTTCCGCCCGGCGGGTGCTGCCGCGCGTCTTGCCTGCGGTGTCGCCGGGTGTTCACCGAGGTCCGCGCCCGCGACACTGGCGCAGGGTGCCGCCCCGGTATACGCTTTTCAATAACGTCACAAGGATCGGGGGGCGGTGCGAGCCAGCCGATCCCGGGGAAACGCGGGCAGCTAGCGAAGGAGAGGTCGTTCATGAAACGCAGAACGCTTTTGCAGGGGATCGGCGCGGTGGCGGGCGGGCTCGTCAC
>CAYWBX010000056.1:7300-9947 GCA_964456015.1 uncultured Hyphomicrobiaceae bacterium
CGTCCTTGATCTCGTGCGGGATCTCCTCGAGGTCGGGCAGATTGCGCGCCGGCAAGGACCGGGGAGGACGATCATGATCCGTCGCATGCTGGGTGGCCTCGTGCTGGGTGGTGCCGCGGCCGCGCTGGGCCGGGGCGCGCGCGCGCAGGCGCCGGTCACGCTCAACGGCGCCGTCCAGTTCAACGACGATCACGCCTTCACCAAGGCCCTCGTGCGCTTCGAGGAGCTTGTCAAAAAGTACTACGGCAAGCCGATCAACTTCACGCTTCACAAGAACTCGTCACTCGGGCTGGAGAAGCAGTACTTCGAGTACATGGCGCAGGGCAAAGCGGTCGATTATGCGATTGTCTCGCCGGCGCACATGTCGACGTTCTCGAAGGCGGCCCCCTTCATCGACGCGCCGTTCCTCTTTCGCGACCTTGCGCATTGGAACAAGGTGCTCGATGCCGACCTTCTGAAGCCGGTGGCCGATGAGGTCGCCGCCAAGGCCGAGGTCATGCTGATCGGCTATGCCGGCGGCGGCATCCGGAACATCTTCATCAACAAGGTGAAGGGCAGTCTCGCCGAGCTCAAGGGGCTCAAGGTGCGCGTGCAGGGAGCGCCGATCTGGTCCAAGACCTTCGCCGCCGCCGGCATGGCGCCGACCGTCATCGCCTATAACGAAGTTTACAACGCCATTCAGAACAACGTCATCGAGGCGGGCGAGAACGAGGCGGCCGGCGTCGAGCAGATGAAGTTCTACGAGGTGGCCCCCAATCTCACGATGACGCAGCACGCGATCACCATCCGCCCGCTCTGCTTCTCAGCCAAGACGTTCAAGAGTTTGCCGAAGGACCTGCAGGATGCCGTGCTCAAGGCCGGCAAGGAGGCGGGCGCCTATGGTCGCGAAGTCGAGAGCAAGGAGGACGAGGCGAAGCTCGTGGCGCTCGAGAAGGCCGGCAAGCTGAAGCGCATTCCGTTTGCCGACCGCGAGGCCATGAAGAAGCTCGTCGATCCGGTGATGGAGGCTTATGCCAAGGAGATCGGGGCGGAGGAAATCTACAAGAAGATCAACGCTCTTTGATCGATTTGGAGCGGGGGAGAGTGGGTCTTTCCCCTAGGCGCCGGCCGGCCGGTGGCCCGGCCGACGAGCCGTGGTTGGCATGATTGCCAGGCCCGGCTTGAGGGTCAGTCTGCCAAGCCGGTAATCCCCCGCCCAGCGCGCCGCCAACACGCGCGAACGGCAGTCAAGGGCGCGCGGTCTGTCCGCCGGGGACGCTGCTGTCGGACGCTGCGAGGTCCCGATGCCGGGACGTGGCGTCCAACGACGCAGCAGGCAACGGGTGTTGAGGGGGCGTCGGATGACGCAGAGCACCCGTGCGAAATCGAACCGAGGGTTGGACATGACTTCACAAGCAAAGCCGATGCCGGTGCGCGGTCTGTGGCGGCGCGTTGCGGATGCCTACGGCCGGCTGCTCGACTGGCTGCTGGTGCTCTCCGTCGGCATTCTCGTTCTGCCGGTCTCCCTGCAAATCTTCTCGCGCTTCACCAGCCTCATCCCGCACTACATCTGGACCGAGGAGATGGCGCGGTTCCTGTTCGTGTGGACCGTGATGATCGGCGCCATGGTGGGGGTTCGGGATTCGGCCCACTTCGAGGTTGATCTGCTGCCGCGGCTCGGGGCGCGCGGGGAAGCGCTGGCGAGGCTCGCAGGGCGCCTCGGCGTGCTCGTGCTGGCTCTGGTGTTCCTGTTCGCCGGCTATCAGTTCACTCGGTTTGCCTGGAACCGCATCTCGGAGCTGGCCGAGTTGCCGCTCTGGCTCATTCACATTGCCTGGCCGATCACAGGAGCGACCTGGATCCTGTTCCTGGGGCCGCAGATGCGGGACGACATCGCCATTGTCATCGGGGGTGGGAAATGACCGGCACGGTGCTTTCGTCCGGTCAGGCGGCGCTGATTCTGTTCGGCCTCTTCTTCCTGTTCCTGGTCCTCAGGGTGCCGGTGGCTTTTGCGCTGGGCCTTGCCTGTCTGCCGATTCTCGTCATCGAGCCGCGCCTCGACACCATGGCGCTGACGCAGGAGACGTTCAATGCCTACAACTCGTTCATCCTGCTTGCCGTGCCGTTCTTCCTTCTTACCGCCAATCTGATGAACGTCGGCGGCATCACCGACCGCCTGATGGTGCTCTCGCGCACCATGGTCGGCCACTTCCCGGGCGGTCTCGCGCAGATCAACGTGGTGCTGTCGATCTTCTTCGCCGGCATTTCCGGCTCGTCGACCGCGGACGCCGCCAGCCAGTCCAAAATCTTCATCGAGGCGCAGCGCAAGGAGGGCTACGACGACAGTTTCTCGGTCGCCATTACCGCGGTTTCGGCGGTGTTGGCGGTCATCGTGCCGCCGTCGATCCTGATGATCGTGTGGGGCGGCATCCTGACAACGTCGATCGGAGCGCTGTTCCTGGCCGGAATCGTTCCGGGCCTGCTCATCGGACTGGCGCAGATGGCGACCGTCCACGCCTATGCCGTCCGACGCCGCTATCCAACCTATCCGCGGGCGTCGTGGCGGGAGTTCATCTGCGCCGCGGCGAAGTCGTCGCTTGCGCTGATGACGCCGGCGATCATCATCGGCGGCAAGGTTTTCGGCTGGTTCACCGCGACGGAATCCGCC
>CAYWBX010000057.1:0-9941 GCA_964456015.1 uncultured Hyphomicrobiaceae bacterium
CCTGGCACCGCGTACCCGCTTCCCGATGTCTTCGCCTTCGCGCGCGGCGGGCGCGTGACCGGGCCGGGCGGCTGGCCGATGCGCCGCGCGGAGCTTCTCGCGCTGTTTGAGAAAGAAATGTATGGCCCGCAGCCGCCGCCCGCAGGCTTCGCATCATCGCTGGCGCCGACATTACCGCTTCCGATCAGATGCCGCAGTCGGATCGCGCACACCGTGGCCGTCGCGAGAAACATCGCCGCGACAAGCAGCAGATTGGCGGCCCCCAGAATCTTGACGAGGCTCTGCGTGATGATGGGACCGACGAGCGCCCCCGCGCTTCCGCCCGCCGCGATGAAGCCATAGAGCTTCTTCGCCCGCTCGGCGGTCCAAATGTCCGCCATCGCGATCCAGAAAAGCGAGACAATGAAGAGGTTGAAGACGCTCACCCAGACGAAGAAAGTCGCAGCGACCCCGGCCGATGCAGGAAAATGTGTCAGCAAGAGCCAGAAGCCGCCGAGGTTCGCGATGAAAAAACCGTACGCGATCGGCACGACCGCCCGTCGCGGAAAGACCGACGTCAACCATCCAAACAGCGGCACCGCCGCAAGCATGACCAAGAAAACGATGGTGAACAACCGTTCCAGTCCGCCGGAGCCGACGGTCACGCCCATCTCGTCGCGCAAGGGCCGGATGATGTAGTAGCTGGAAAGCACCGCAAAGAAATAGACGAACGACCACGCGACAGCTTGCTTGATGCGCGGCTCGAGCCCGCCAAGCTCGGCAAGGCTTTTTCTTATGTCATCGAGGATCGACCCCGCGCCTTCGGCTCGATGCGCCATGTCGGCATCCCTCGCGTTGCACTCGCCGTGCCTGCCATGGCTCTTCGCGCTAGAGACCTAGCAGCTCGATCAGCGCCGCATTGTAGGCAACGGGCTGCTCGTACATGACCCAGTGCCCGGCATCCGGAATGGTGCGGGTCACAAGCTCCGGGTGATGCTCCCGCAACACCTCATAGCGCGCCTCCACCGAAGGCCAGGCCGTCTGGTCGTTGCCGCCCCAGATTGCCTTCAGCGGACACATGATCTCGGGCAGGTTGCGGCGAATCTCATCGCTGCGCGCGAAGGGACGCGATCGGAAGCGCGCGAGCTGGATGTTCTCCGCCTGCAACCAAACGGCCAGAGCATCGATGCGCGCGGGATCGCGGAACATCAGAACTTCCAGCAGCCGCCGATGCACATCGAGCCGCTCGTCCTCCGACATGTCCGGCTCCTCCCGGGGAAATTCCTTGCCGGGACCCTGCGGCAGTCCGAGCGCCGCGCACCCGGTGATGGTGAAGGAGGCCATGTGATCCTTCAGATGCGTCAGCGCCCAGGACGAGACGTGGGCCCCGAACGAAAAGGCGACGAGGTGCGCCGTCCCCTTCGGAAAGAGCATCTTGAGGCCCTGCGCCAGCGGCAGTCCGCATCCGGCCGGAGTGTGCGGATGTGGCGGATAAGCGCTGTCCCCGAGCCCCGGAAGATCGACGGCCCATACCTCGGCGCGCTGCTTGAGAGCCGGAACGGTCTTGATCCAGTGACGCCAGGAGCCGGAGCCGCCGTGTGCCAGCACCACCGGCGTGGCACCGGCCCGCCCCCAGCGCCGCCAGACAAGATCTCCGTCGCCGCACGGCGTGCGCACGATCTCGGCATCGGCCTCGACGGCGGCTCTGATCTCCGCCGGCGACAGCCCCGCGGCGATGAGTTCGGCGAGCGGATCAAGGGTCATGCAAGCTGGCCTTCGAAGTTGTGACAATTGCGGAATGAGGCGGGGCACGGTATGCGACCAAGGCCGGTCTCGGCAACACTCGCGTCCTTCGAATGCAGCCCGAAGCTGCGGCGCCCACAGGGGTCCAGATGCCCAAGCTGACGTCCAACATCAACTCGAGTTCTGACGAGTTCCGCACGAACCGCGCGGCCATGTCGGCCCTCGTTCGCGATCTCGAGGAGAAGCGGGCGCTTACGGCGGCCGGCGGCCCGGAGAGACTGCGCGAGCGCCATCTCGCGCGCGGAAAGCTGCTGCCGCGCGACCGTGTCCTCCGTCTCATCGACCCCGGCTCGCCGCTGCTCGAGCTGTCGCAGCTTGCGGCCTGGGACATGTATGACGGCGACATCCATGGCGCCGGCATCATAACGGCCGTTGGCCGGGTCGCCGGGCGCGAGTGCGTCATTGTTTGCAACGATGCGACGATCAAGGGTGGCACCTACTACCCGATGACCGTGAAGAAGCATCTGCGCGCCCAGGAGATCGCGCTTGAGAACCGTTTGCCGTGCATCTATCTCGTAGACTCAGGGGGCGCCAATCTCCCGCACTGGACGGACGTCTTTCCGGACAAGGACGACTTCGGCCGCATCTTCTACAATCAGGCGCGCATGTCCGCGGAAGGAATTCCTCAGATCGCCTCCGTCATGGGCAGCTGCACGGCCGGCGGCGCCTATGTCCCCGCCATGTCGGACGAGACGATCATCGTTCGACGCCAGGGAACCATCTTTCTCGGCGGCCCGCCGCTGGTGAAGGCGGCGACCGGCGAGACCGTCTCCGCAGAGGACCTGGGCGGCGCCGAGGTGCACACGCGGCTTTCCGGCGTCGCCGACCACTATGCGCTCAACGACGAGCACGCACTCGAGATAGTGCGCGACATTGTTGCCGGCTTGGCGCGCCGCAAGCAGACGGACATTCGCCTGCGCGAAGCCCGTCCTCCCGATCTCGATGAAGACGAGCTCGATGGCGTCGTGCCGGCGTCCCTGGCCACGCAATACGACATCCGCGAGGTGATCGGGCGGCTTGTCGACGGTTCGGAATTCGAAGAGTTCAAGCGCAATTACGGCACGACGCTGGTAACCGGCTTTGCGCACATCGAGGGGATTCCGGTGGCGGTCCTCGCCAACAATGGCATCCTCTATTCCGAGAGCGCGCAGAAGGGTGCGCACTTCATCGAGCTGGCCTGTCAGCGCCGCATCCCGCTGCTCTTCCTTCAAAACATAACCGGCTTCATGGTCGGCCGCGAGGCCGAGGCCGGCGGCATCGCCCGGCACGGCGCCAAGATGGTGATGGCGGTCGCGTGCGCGAATGTCCCCAAGGTGACGGTGATCGTCGGCGGCAGCTACGGGGCCGGCAACTATGCCATGTGCGGCCGGGCCTACTCCCCGCGCTTCCTTTTCACTTGGCCGAACGCACGTAACTCCGTCATGGGCGGCCAGCAGGCGGCAAGCGTGCTCGCAACCGTCCGCCGCGACAATCTCGAGGCTGAAGGCAAGACCTGGACTGCCGAAGAGGAAGCCGCTTTCAAGAAGCCGATCTTGGAGGCCTACGATCGCGAAGGCCATCCCTATTTCGGAACTGCCCGCATGTGGGACGACGGCATCATCACGCCGTCTGAGACACGCCGGGTCCTGGGGCTTGCGTTTGCCGCGACCCTCAATGCCCCGATCGAGGATACGCGCTTCGGAGTCTTCCGCATGTGATGTGCGGTTACGGTGCTCGCAACCGGGGCCTCCGCGATGCGGTCGGCATGCCGTTCAATGCCGTGTGCGCTGTGCGCTCACGCAATCCTGCCAGGCGGCGAGCGGCTGACGCGGCCCGAACCACGCGTTCGGATAGATCTCGCGGATTTCGGTGCGGAAAAGCCACGTCAACGTCTCGAGATCGCCGGCGATATGGGCGTGGGCAGCAAACCTGTTGGCGAGCGGTTGCGACGGCGTGCGACCGAGCCAATCGCAGAAGCCCTCTCGCAGAAAGTGATAGTCGAGCAATGTTGCATCCGGCTCTTCGACGCTGATGATGGCATCATAGATGCGCGCATACATCTCGGCGCCGATGTCTTTTTGCGTTGTCGCGTAGGCTTGGCGAGCCAGGAGATCCAGCTCCTCGGCTGAACCGCCCCAGCATGGCAGAAGCTGTGCCGCGCGCTCCTCGTAGACGCTGACGTCCAGCGGATCGAGGACCATCGTCGCTTCGAAAGCCCGTCGCAGATCGTGGGTTGAGGCCTCGCCTGCGCCGTACGCGACGAATGTCGCCCGCATTTTGCACATGTTCCAGATCCAGCAGGCGCCTCGTCCGTCTCCAGCGCGGCCGAGCACGGCAATTGCGCGATTGGCAAAGTCGCTGAGCAGCGCCCACTGCGGCGCAGTCACGTCCGTTGCCGGACCGATCCCGCGATAGGCATAGCCAGTGACGGCAAGCGCTGCGGCGTAAACGCCGGCGGCTTGCGGATTGTGGCGATCGCGCTGCCACCATGACTCATAGGCGGCAAGCCTTTCCTCGCATTGCTCGGGATCGTCGAATACCTGCTCGATCGGCGCAAGCAGGGCCCTGAGCACCATGGCATGGCGGCTCCGTCCATTCTCGAAGCGGCCACGCACCGCGAATTCGCGCTGACAGAGGGACGCGAGCTCTGACAGTCTGCGCTGCTCGATCAATGGCTCGAGCCGCGCCCAGAATTGCAGATCGTCGCATGACGAAGGCCGGCTGCGAAGGACCGGCAGGCCCGACATCGCCGTCATCTGTTTCGCGATTTCGTCAATGGTCGGCTCGACCCGGCAAAGCCTTCTGAGGCTCTCCACGATGCGCGACATTGAGGCCCTCCCGGCGCATTGATTCGTGCAATCATGTCGCGCGAACCGGCAACAAGGCGCTAACGTGCCAACCCGCCGGAGCCGATGGTAAGGCGATGCTTGGCAGGCGTGCCGATCCGGCACAATGGGGCGACGCGAGAAGTGCCGATGGGAGCTGACGAACGGACGGCGTGCGCCTGGACATCGCAGGCCGCGGCCGCCCGGACCGGAGAACTCAAGCCGGTGTGCCCGACGGGCGCCCTGCGCCTCACTCTGGCTGCGACGCTGCTGAGCGTCGCCTGCCTCTCAGGCCCATCGCGAGCGCAAGTCCTCGAAGCGCCGACCTGCGGCCTCGAACCGGGTCCCACACGGTCGGTCGCCGCAATCATCGACGGCGACACCCTGCGGCTCGATGACGGCAAGGAATTGAGGCTTCTCGGCGTGCTGGCGCCGAAGGGGTTCGACGGCCGCACATCGTCGGACGGCTGGCCGCCGGCGATCGAAGCCGAGAAGGCGCTTCGCAATCGCGTTCAAGGCAGGTCGGTCTGGCTGGCGTTTGCCGGCGACCGGGAGGACCGGTACGGACGGGTGCTTGCGCACGTCTTCATGGCAGAAGCGGAACGGATGATCTGGCTGCAGCAGGCCATGGTCGAGGCGGGTCATCTCCGCGTCGCGCCGCAGCCGGGAGACGGTTGCATGAGGCGGCTGCTTTCCTCCGAGAGGCTCGCGCGCGAAGCCGGGCTCGGGCTTTGGAACCATGCCGCCTATCAACTCCGACCGGCCGACCGGCCGCGTGAGTTGGAGCGATACCGCGGAACGTTCCAGCTTATTCTGGGACGTGTGCGAACGATCGTTTGGGGGCGCAACGTGGTGCGCCTCGAGTTCGAGAGCTCGGAAGCGAAGGAGCGCCCGGACGGCGCACGCGAGCCTCGTGCGCTTCATCTTGTTGCCCCGCGCTCCTTGATCGCGTCGGAACCCACCGCCCGAAAGCTCCGCGCAGGCAGTACCGTTCTGGCGCGCGGCTGGGTCGCCGGTTCTCGGGCGCCGGAGATCGTGCTCCACGCCGCGTCGCAGATGGAGATTGTCGACAGTCCCCCCGACCACACAAGGCCCGACGAGAAACGCCCGGCGACGGAGCCGCCGGGCGTATCTCAACTCGTCAAGCCTTGAAGGCGCGCCGCGCTTGCCGGCCGATGGCTCACGCCGCTTTGATCTCGACAGTGGACTGAGCCGCCTCGTCCTCTGCCGCGCGCCGGCCTTTGGCGCTCTTTGACAGCACCTCGGTGATCCGTTGCATGGCACCACGCTCGTCGACTTTGTCGACTGCAGCGATCTCGCGCGCCATGCGATCGAGCGCCGCCTCGTAGAGTTGACGCTCAGAATACGACTGCTCGGGCTGCGCTTCGGACCTGTAGAGATCGCGGACCACCTCGGCAATCGCCACCAAGTCTCCCGAATTGATCTTGGCCTCGTATTCCTGGGCTCGTCTGCTCCACATGGTGCGCTTGATGCGCGCCTTGCCCTTCAGCGTTTCCATCGCCTTCTTCACGATGTCGCCTTCGGCGAGCTTGCGCATCCCGACACTCGCGAGCTTGCTGGTCGGCACCCGCAACGTCATCTTGTCCTTCTCGAACTGAATGACGAACAGCTCGAGCGTGATCCCCGCGATCTCTTGCTCCTCGATGCCGATGATGCGGCCGACACCATGCGCGGGATAGACGATGCTCTCATTCGTCTTGAAGCCGTGCCTGGAGAGCACCGGCTTCTTCGAGGCGGAGGCATCCGTCGCAGGCGCCGCCACCGCGGCCTTCGCCGCTCCGGGCGCTGTGCTTCCGGGGGTGCTCGTACGTGTGACCGCGGGCTTGGGAGTCGCGGCTGGCACCACGCGATGGCCGGACTGAGGCTCTTTCCGCTGCTGCGGCGAAAGCGTGATCGGCGCCCCACCATTGGTTGCAGTCATGGGCTTCGGCGCCTGGGGCTTCGCCGCCGGCGGCTTGGCTCCGACCGGCGCCGGCTTCTTGTCCACCTTCGTCGATGCGACCGTCGGCTTCTGCACTACCTTCGCATCGGCAGCCTTGGCTGTTGCCGCCATCGAGACCGCCGGCTTTGCGGTAGAAGCCTTCGCGCCTGGCTTTGCCGCGGCCGTCTTCTTGCTGTTGGTTGCTGGCTTCACGCTTGTCTTCCTGGTCGTGACATTTCTTGTCTCTGCCTTCGAGGCAACCGGCGCCCGAGGTCGTTTGCGCTCGAGGGTTTTCGATGCAACAGCAGCTTTGGCTGAATGTTTGTTGCTGGCTTTTTGGGGTTTTGCTGCCATCGCTTCCTCACTCCACATCCACAACGCGATCTGCGGCCGCCCTGTGCCGCATCGAACTCTTCTGCCCGGTCCTTGAGACCGAAGCAGCACCAACCCGTCCCTGGCGAGGATCACATCCTGCCGAGACCGTCGAATCTCAAACGAGCAAGGCCCTTGAAAACCTCGCTCTCACCCTCTTCGGCTTGCTGGACCGGTAGAAGACCGAACGTTGGGTCCTTCCAGCGACCTGCTCCTCTCGATCGCCGTTTGACCAGGGACCCATCGCCGCTACCCTGCGCGCACAGACCGGCGCACAATTGAAGGTTCACTCTCCGTGCCGCGGAGAGTGTGTAACACATTCTTCATCGAAATTGAAGTGGTTGCGCGGCTGGCACAGCGCTTTGGCGCGGAAAAATGCTTAAGCGGATCCGCCTCGTCCCGTGCCGGATTGGCACGCGAAGGTTAATGCTCAGTCGCCCTCGCCCGGCTTTTCGCTGAAGTATTTCTCGAACTTTCCTTTCTCATCCCGAAAGTTATCAGCATCCGGGGGAGCCGGCTTCTTTGCCGTGATGTTCGGCCACTTCTCGGCATACTCGCGATTGAGCTCGAGCCACCGTTCCACTCCGGGCTCCGTATCGGGTTTGATGGCTTCCACCGGGCATTCCGGTTCGCAGACGCCACAATCAATGCACTCGTCTGGATGGATGACGAGCATGTTCTCGCCTTCATAAAAGCAATCGACCGGGCAAACCTCGACACAGTCCGTGTACTTGCACTTAATGCAGTTCTCATTGACGATGTAAGTCATCGCATCCTTCCCGGGGGCTGGCCCAGCGCCATTTACGGATCGCTCTGGGCAGCAGCACGTAGTCACGTTGTCGCAACGGAGGCAAGGCCAGCGCGCTGCGGTCCGGTAAGTTGCGCCAGCATGGCAGGCAGCAGTGCCCGGGTAAGGACCCGGATAAGGAATTGACTTGTCCCCACCTCAACGGCTTTCGGCAGGACGCCAGCCGGCAGCCAGCGCCTCGGCCTCGCTGCAAAACCATCGCTTTCCACGGTCGAGGTCCATTCTGACCTTCTCGTACCAGGGGCTCCAAGGCATGTGGTAGATGCGACCCTGGGCTGTGACGTTGCCCTTGATCGCGCAGCCCGCCGGGGCGCCTTGTTCGGCCGCGCGCCACCGTCCCGCCCGATGCTCCCAGGCAGGCATCGCCTCACCCTGCCAGATGCCAAGACGCCGCGCCCGCGCCTCGGCTTCGATCTGAACATAGGTCCGGGAATATCTGACGAACGCCCAAGCCAAGCCTCGGCGGACCATCTCGGCATTGAGTTCCACGCCGCCAGCCGTACACAGACCGAGCATCCGACCGTACTTGTCCGCTCCCTTAGGCACGCATTCGACGACGCGCCCCTGCACGAGGCGAGAGAGGACGGCTGTTGCCTGGTTTCCGCAGGGCCAAGAGTGCCCTGTTCGGGTCCGACAAAGTTGCCCGGCTTCGGGAGCGTCAATGCCTTCGAGCCGCACGCGTACGCCGCCGATGGTGAGAGTATCCCCATCGCTGACAGTGGCGGGCCCTGCCAAAGGCTTGCCGTTCAACCCGTCCGATTGATCGACGATCAGACTGGCGGGCGCTCGGGCGTCGGACGTGCCGGTCAGCACCATGACCCATCCGGCCACGAACACCGCGATGAGCGCCGCTCCCAGTTGCCGAGTTGCATACGCCTTTAAAGTTGAATCAAGCATGACAGACTCCACTTTTGGTTGAGCCTGCCAGAGTCGCGTGACGGGAGCGAGGTGGAATGACGCCGAATTTGTGGACAGCGACTGGTCGAAAATAGAGTTAAATCAATATCTTTAATTGATTGCTCTCAACAGCCCGCAAAGCCCGGCGTGCTGCGGCAACCTGCTCGGACAAACTGGTTCCATCAATGAGAGTAGCGCCGGAAACGTGGCGGCATCAGGGGTTCGCGGCCGCAGCCCGGTCGCCTGCAAGCTCTCTCGGGCGGATCAGCCAGAACACGAGCAGCGCCGCGCACATCAGCGCCGAGACCGATGTGAACGCCAGTCCCCACCCCAAAGGGGTCATCCCGCCCGATAAATCGAGCACGATCCCGATCAGAAGTGGCCCGACGAACCCGCCCGCATAGCCAAGCGACGAGTGAACGGCGAGCGTTGCTCCGCGCCGCGCAGGCTCCGCTGTCCCCGCCGCGCCGGCTGTCAACGAGGAGCTGTCGAGCCAAACAATCGCGCCGTAGACGAGCAAAAGCCCCGCCGCAAGCAAATAGGACTGAGGCCCGACGAATCCGACAACGACGGCAAAGAGTGCCGACGCCGCCATGGCGCCCTGCACCAGACGACGTCGTCCGAGACGGATCGCCGCCTCGTTCCCGGCGACGCTGGCGAGGGTACCGAGGAGACCGAGGGTCGTCGCAATGACAGCTGGAGAAAGACTGGCGCTGCTGCCGTTTACGAGAGCGACATAGCCGAGGAACGCCACCGCCCAGCCCCGCAAGGCGCTCATTTCAAGGGTATGGATGCAGTAGGCGATCGAGTACGCCATCGCGGAGCGGTTGGCGAAGACGGGACGGAAGTCGTAGAGACCACCCCCGTCCGCGGCCGGCTTGGCCGGCATGTCACGACGCGGCACAACGACGGCGACGAGCAGCCATGCTGTCGCAGCCGAAACCCCTGCCGCAAGGAAGGCGCCGTTCCAGCCGGTGGCCGCTGCGATCAGGTCGCCAGCCGCAAAGGAGAGCGCCCCCGATATGCCAATGCTCGCCGCGTGCCCTGTCACGGCACGCGACATCATCGTGGCATCCACGCGGTCTGCCAGCAGCTTGAGCCCGGTCATATAGGTGCCGGCCCACCCGATGCCGGTGAGCGCACGCAAGACCAGCGCCGACCAGAAGCCTTCTGCAAGGAACGCAAACATTAGGTGACCGGCGAAGGTCGCTCCGACCCCGAAGAGGTAGACACGCTTGGGATCGACCCGGTCGGTAAGCGTGACGAGCACGGGCACCGCCAGCATATAGGCGCCGTAGAAGCTCGCCGTGATCCACCCCGCCTCGCTGTTCGAGAG